>DNZD01000278.1 GCA_003504855.1 Cytophagales bacterium | reverse complement strand
AGTCCCAGCAGTCCGAAAACAGGTAGGGAGTACATGAGATTTTGCATACGATTTTGAGGATCAGGTTTAGTTATTCAATAGCTAACAGGTGCGAGGGTACTTTTAAAGTCCCGCAAAGATAGAAGAAGGCCAAATATTACCAAAAAGGGCGTTTTATGCCGAAAACATCGCCTTAAGGCCGTTCCAAAGTTGGCGTTTGGAGACCTCGTCTCCGGCCAGCTTTTCAAGGGGGGCGGAGAACAGCATTTTACAGCCGTCCACCTCCACGGCCTCATACACAGGAATACCCTTGGCGGGCGGGAGGAAGGCAATCAGGAACCGTGGCTTTTCGATCAATGTCGATACATCGGCGGTGGCTTGCTGCAATATCCGGACGGATGCTGTGGACTGACCAACAGCTTTGAGAATGTTATTCAACAGGAGCCGGAGTTCGTCGGAGAGTTGAGGCCAGGGCAAGTCGATGACCACAGTAACCGGAACAGGCACCACGTAGGTTTCTTCCGGATAAATGGTCTGGTAGGAGGTCATGTCGAATCCCTAGTGAATGTCAAAAATGGACTTTAGCTCATGGGCATCTTCGGGCTTCATACGACCCGCCAGGATGAGTCGCAATTGTCGCCGCCGTAACGCACCCTCATACAATGCTCTTTCTTCTTCTGTTTCAGGTTCTATCTCAGGCACTTCAACCGGATTGTTGTCTTTATCAACGGCTACGAAGGTGAAGAAGGCGGAGTTGCTGGCAACTTTATTGCCCTCGGGAATATTCTCGGCATCAACGTCAATCCTGATTTCAATTGACGAACTGAATGCGCGGGTGACTTTAGCCCTGAGGGTGACCACGTTTCCCAATTGAATAGGATTGCGGAAGGAGATGTTGTCTACCGAAGCAGTCACCACTGTGCTATTGCAATGCTTTTGCCCGGCAATGGCGGAGACGATATCCATCCAGTGCATAAGCCGACCACCCATGAGGTTATTCAGTGTATTGGTATCGTTGGGCAAAACCAGTTCGGTCATGCTTACGGCCGATTCTTTGGGTGTCTTTTTCTTGCGTGTCATTGTTCCTGAAAGTGCAGTAAAGCTCACAAATTAAATTCGCATTACCATTCATTGTGGCAGGTTAAGACTTCCATCCCTGATCACCCAGCAGCGGCACAAATGAAAATGAGTCAAAGGATTCACTCACCACTTTGCCTTGCTGCTTCCGGTAGCGCATCATCCTTTGTTTCTCCCGATCCCCGACAGGGATCACCAGAATTCCCTGCTCCGACAATTGATCCAGCAGGGCTTGAGGTACAACGGGTGCACCGGCAGTAACAATAATTTTATCGTATGGTGCGCGAACAGGTAGGCCCTTGGATCCATCGCCGAAAAAGAAGAAAGGATGGTACCCCAGGGTGGGCAGAAATTCACGGGTGTGCTGGTACAGGTTTCTGTTGTATTCAATGGTGTACACCTTAGCTTCCATTTCAAGGAGCACACAGGCCTGATAGCCGGAGCCGGTGCCTATTTCGAGAACCTTGTCGCCAGGCTTGATTTCCAGTTTTTCGGACTGAAAGGCCACGGTAAATGGCTGGGAAATAGTCTGTCCATGCCCTATGGGAAAAGCTTTATCTTCATATGCATGGCTTAGGAGGGCATCGTCAAAAAAAGCATGCCTGGGCACCCTGCCTATGGCGGCCAAAACCCGCTCATCCGCGATGCCTTTTTGCTGCAGTTTTCTCACCAATTTGCCCCTGAGACCGCGCTGCTTGTAGTTGTCTTCGACCATGGATTTGCCCGCTAAAAAGGCCATTTTTTGAGCGAAAACAAAGTTTTTTAATATTCTTAGGAAAAATGAAACCTAAGAGCCTACTTTGGGGTTCTCTACACACTGTGCGAAACTATTTTGCCATAGCGTTCACATTAGTGTACCTGACCCTGACAGTAGGAGTGGCTAAAACCACCCACTACTGTATGGGCCAGGAAAACTCCACTTCCATCTTCTCCTTCGAGGCTGACCCGTGTGCCTGTGTGCTTTATGCGCAGGTGCCTATGAGTTGTTGCTCCGATTCACATGAACTGGTTGCACTCGACGATGACCATGCTGCATCTGCTGTATTGCACATGCCCGCACCCGACTTTGCCTTTCTTGGAAATGTAATTCAGCCTCTTGAATTGGAACCAGTTGCCCTTACTAGTAGTGCATCACCAGCATTCGAAGGGTACAACCTGCCGCCACCAGCGGTTCCACTCTATCAGAGCCATTGCAGTCTCGTTTTCTACGATGAGGTGGGTTGATTCCGGGTACACCTGGTCTCAACTTATTCACTCATTAATTCCATTACCATGAAAACGAAAAACATATCCATATTATTTATTTCTATACTACTGTCCTTGCAGGCCGTAGCACAATCGTCCACGGTCACGGCCAAGATCAAAGTCTATGGCAATTGTACTATGTGCAAATCGCGCATTGAGTCCGTGCTGGACCATAAGGGCATCAAGAAGGCAACCTGGGATACCAAGACCAAAGAGTTGGTGGTGGTTTATAACAAGGAAAAAATCACCGAAGACCAGATACATCAGCTGGTGGCCTCGGCCGGCCTGTCGGCCGACGCGGCCCAGGGCAAGAGCCTGACCGAGATCGCGGCGGCGAAGTTCGCCCGCGACACCAACCCGAACCACTGAGCGCCCGCATCCCCCATTACCCAGGCTCTCAGTCGACCCCGGCCGCTCCCCGCGGCCGGGGTTCCTGCATTCGGGGGCAGGCTGTCCGGGGCCTGCCCGAGCTCGGGCAGGCCACTTATCCATTTGATATATATGGATATGACCTCCGGGCGTTAACCCGGACT
>DNZD01000029.1 GCA_003504855.1 Cytophagales bacterium | reverse complement strand
AATTGATCGGCGTAAATCGTTGTTCCAAATCGGCGTAAATCTGCGGGAAACTAATCTTGGCTTCAACTAAGTATCAGACAAAGCTGAGAGCAAGCTAAACATGCTGGCATTCCCTAGTGGTAAAGAGTAGTCCCCCGCAGATGTGCACAGATTCAATATAAGGATTAGCGGGATCGTGTAGGGAAAAAAATTCCACAGCATGCATGAACACACTGTGGAACTTAATAGGCTTTTGTGTTACTGTCTTGCGGTCGAGAGTATGAACTCCGCAACGTCTTTCTTGAACTTCTCCATAGAAGCCTGATGAGTGTACATCATGTGCCCCGCCTCATAGTACTTCATGATAATGTTGTTCTTGATATTCGGAGGCAAGCCCAGGTGGTCGATGGTGTATTCAACGCCATAGAATACGGTGGCTATATCGTAGTAACCATTGAGGATCATCACCTTCATGTTGGGATCTTTGGTGAGCGCGCTCGCCATGTCGATGCCGGTATTGATAGCGGCAGAAGTTCCCCAGCGCAAATTGCCCTGGTGCTTCCAATCCCAACGAAATCCTTCGCGACCCCCGGCACTGGTCATGTAATTCAATTTCTTGTTCACCTTCAGGTCGTTATAAAAATAGTTCAGAAATCCTGCCGTATACGCCGGGCTGATCGCAGCACTTTGGGGATCATAGTCCGCAAACTGACTTACCAAATCCTGGTTGATGCCCTTGAATCGGGAGTCCAGTCGACCAACCGTATTGCCTTCACCCCGGAGCAACTCAGCAAAGAACTCACCGGCCTGCACACGCAGATCCGCACGCATCCAAAAATCAGCACTCACGCCTGAGTACGCGGCCAGTTTGTTGGCCATGGATTTCTTCTCATCAGCCGTCAGGCGATCACCTTTATAAAGAGCAGGTACATACTCCTTTTCTGTAAATGACCTGACATCAGCCAGGAATGCTTCCAGGTTGGCAGGCTTATTCGCTACTTTATTATGATACCAGGCAGTGGCGGCATAGGTGGGAAAATGAACTACATACGGCATGTCATCATTGGGCGGAAACAAAAGGGTCCGCAGGTCGAAGACGGCAGACACCATCACCACGCCATTCATAGCGATGCCATCATCCAATAGTTTGTCCATAACGCCTGCATTGCGAAAGGTACCATAGCTTTCTCCCAACAGGTATTTGGATGAATTCATCCGACCATTCTCGATGAGGTATTGCTTGATGAACAGACTGATGCTTCGGATATCCTGGTCAACGCCCCAGAAGTCTTCAAACTTGTATTTGCCTGAAGGAACACTGAGACCAGTGCCCACCGGATCCATCATCACTACATCGGCAATGTCCAGTAAAGAGTAATCGTTGTTCACAACTTTGTACGGTGCGGCGGGTGTATTACCCGGGTCATTCACAACTACGCGTTTAGGTCCCATGATCCCCATATGGAGCCAATAGGACGACGAACCCGGACCGCCGTTGTAAGAAAAAATAATCGGCCTGTTGCCGCCACCATCCTTGGTATAGCTGGTGAACCCGAACAACGCCATCGGATTATTGGTCTCATCCCGGAGGGCCATCGTCCCGGCTTTTGCCGTAAGGTTGATGATCACTCCGTTTATTTTCACGGATTGCTGGGTAGTGGAAACCTCTGCTTCTGCATTGGTTTTTGAATCCGACTTGGACGCATCAGACTGGCCATAGGTCATGAGCGTACAGCCGAGAAAGATCAGGATCAGTAATTTTTTCATAGGTGTTTTATTTGCTGATCCAAAGTAGGAAAAACACCAATACGCGTTGACAAAATATGTCAGGCGGCAACCCTGCAGGTTGGAAATAAAAAAAGCCCGTGCCGGGGGGCAACAGGCTGAAGGAGAGATTTTCGTGTCTCAGGCATTAAATACCTCAAACGGGTGCTCTTCGCAGAACTTCCACAGTTCATAGAAAAACCGGCCCGTGGCACCTATGCCATAGGCGATCCAGTACCACAGGGACTCTCCCCCGTTGATCGACCGCATCTCCTCTTCCGTTAAGAGGCGCAGGTCGTCTGAAAATTCATTCATCTTCATACGATTTTTTGTTTTGGTTGAACAATGATTAATTGGTTATTGGATTCAAGCCCGAACCCGGGATGAAGATGAACCTCGGGGTTCGGTGATCCAATACGATACCATCATTGATCCGGTAAACAAAGCCCCGGTGATTTCGGAATACCTGACGTAGTAATTAACGGAATCAAACAGGGGTCAATGGCCCCTGAATTCAAAATAACTTCTTAGCACTTCATCGGGTCGCTCCCATTGCGGATAGTGACCGCAATCGGGTATCTCAACAACATCAGGATTTGGAATCAGTTCGTTGTAGCGGTCCACCATATGCTGACCTGATACCGGGTCGTTGACTCCATCGATCAGGCGCAACGGACACCTGGCCTGCTGAATAGCGGTAAGCCAGCGCTCCCGATGCTGACGACGCTCAATGATGTAATTGATCAGTTTATGGGTTATCCGTGATCCGTTGTTGAACCGGATTAAACTGTACAAGTCTTCCAGTTCCGAAGGTCGCGGCCTTGTACTTGGTGGGAACAGGATGGTAAATGATTCACTGAATCTTCGAAGGTTCATCAGGCGAGACACCATAAACCCAAATGGTCCCAGGAGCAACTGCTGGGTGCGCGTGGGGCGATGGGTCTCCGGGAACAACCCGCCGTTGAGCAGACAACAAGAAACGATACGATGCTGATTTCTTTCCAGGTCGCGTGCCAGCAACTCCTGTGCTACGCTATCACCTATGTCGTGCGCCAGGATATGGTATTGTTCCACCCCGCGGTCCTTTAGTAACGCCTCCACCATATCCGCTTGCGACTTCAGGGAATAATCAAACCTGGTAGGTTTGGCACTGTGCCCAAAGCCGATAAAGTCAGCTGCAATTACCTTGTAATGCCGGGTAAGGTTGTCCCACACCCGATGCCAGTCCCACGATGCCGTAGGGAATCCATGGAGCAGCACGAGCGTATCGCCCACGCCTTCCTGTCGGTAAAACACATCATGGCCCTGGTATTTAAACCTGGCTCCCTGTGCATACCATTGGTTGACGCTCCACATGAGTTTAGAATTGGAATTATCCAGCGGGAATTACTAAGGTTTAAAGGATTGTTATCACTCGTAACTTTTTTTGTCCCAAATGATTTGTATTGTTAAAAGTGCCGTCGCAAGTCCGGTCCCAATATGAGGAAGAAATGTCGGCCATGCATCAAGGAAAAATATTTGAATCAATCCCCATTGTGAGAACGCGAGGATTAGCACTATCGCACTCGAAAAGAAAATACTTCTGACATTCCTACTTCTTAGAATCAGTCGCGTAGTAAATATCAGAAGAATCAGTCCAATTAGCGTTGGGAGGAGATACCAACACAAAAATTCCACTTTCATTATGCCCTTAATTGTCATGTGTCCTTGTCACAGCCAAATTGCTGCCAACCAGTACGCTTATAGCACCATTGCATAAACACAAGTATTATCTTTGTTAATTTACTACAAATCTCAACATCAAAGTAAACAGTACTAAGCTTTGTTGCTTATCTCATCCTTAAGATGTAGGGAAGGAGTCAGTTCAGCAACTACCGGTAGCACATTGATCTGCGCATTTTCCTGCACTTCAATCCCCGAAAATATGCGGGAGACTAATCTATTTCCAAAGGAACCTTCTCAAGCGGAGCACAACTTGTAATTGAGCATAATACCTGTTCAAGCTAAGGATCAGTTTCCCGCTGATGGACGCAGATCAATTTCATGATCATCGCTGATCAGGCTCAATAGCTTCATCTTGCCGCGCATTGATCTGCGCCTTTTCCAGCATTTCAATCCCCGACAATCTGCGGGAGACTAATTCTATGCCAAAGGAACATCGTCAAAAAGGAACACCGCTTGTAATTGAGTGTAGAACCTGTTCAAGCTAAGGATCAGTTTCCCGCTGATGGACGCAGATCAATTTCATGATCATCGCTGATCAGGCTCAATAGCTTCATCT
>DNZD01000268.1 GCA_003504855.1 Cytophagales bacterium | reverse complement strand
GGTAAACCTTACATGGGTGTTGGAAGCTGAAAGAATACGGTTGTACCAGCTTTGGAGTTCTCCCAAAGAAGTAGCCTTCAAAGGGTATCATCCCTTTAATTTGTCTTAAGTGATTACCTCTCCGGGTCTGGTCCGATATAGATGAATACACAATCCGGCAATCATCCGCCAAGCGCTTCGATCCAAACGGTCCTTGATCTACACATTTGTTCCATTCATCGAAAATCCGGTCTTGCGGCAGGCCTTGAACAACATTCCCGGTAATATTCAGTTATTAACCCAAGAAACGCATCCACCCCCTATGGTAAAATCAATTGCCCTGCTTTGCCTTGTTGTGCTCTTTAGCCAATGTTCAAACAAAGAAACTGTAGTAGATCCTTACGCTGCCATCAAGGCGAAATTTCCTACCACCATCAATGCGACAAGCCTGGCCGACTATACGGGTCAGGGACGTCCAACCTACATAACGAAAGACAACACGGGCACCAACAGCATTTCCAATGCAGGGGCTACTTTAGGTCGGGTGTTGTTTTACGATAAGAACCTTTCCTCAAGCAACACGATTGCTTGCGCCAGTTGTCACAAGCAATCCAGTGCATTTAGTGATACACCCGTTCAAAGTCAGGGTGTCAACGGGGTAACGGGTCGCCACGCCATGCGCCTGGTGAACAGCCGGTTTTCCACGGAAACAAAATTTTTCTGGGATGAACGCGCAGCGACCCTGGAGGCACAGACGACACGGCCTATTCAAGACCACAAGGAAATGGGATTCAGTGGCGCCGATGGTGATCAAAACCTGGCAGCCCTTATCACCAAATTGCAGTCCATCGATTACTATAACGAGCTGTTTACACTCGCTTATGGAAACAGTACCATTACCGAGGCCAGGATGCAAAATGCCATGGCGCAATTTGTCCGCAGTATCCAGTCATTCGATTCAAAATACGATGTGGGCAGAGCTACGGCACCAAATGACGGCACACCATTCTCCAACTTCAGCACGCTTGAAAATCAGGGAAAAGCACTTTTTCTGGCACCGCCTGTTTTCGATGCGAATAGCATCAGAATTAGCGGTGGTGCCGGTTGCCAGGGATGCCACCAGGCACCGGAGTTTGACATCGCGCCCAATTCAGGCAATAACGGCGTAGTAGGGATCGCGGGTGGTACGGGTACCGACTTTACCAATACACGTTCCCCATCGCTTCGCAATATCCTGAGCGGATCCGGTGCACCTAATGGTCCGTTCATGCACGATGGCAGCAAGCCCACCGTTGAATCGGTGATAGAACACTATAACAAGATTGTGCTGGTACCCGGCAATAACCTGATTGATCCAAAACTTACTCCGGGCGGCAAACCACAGCAACTCAACCTTACGCAAAATGAAAAGGATGCTTTGGTTGCCTTCCTGAAAACCCTCACGGGCACCAACGTTTATACCGACGCACGGTGGAGTGATCCCTTTAAATAGGTTAGGGCCATGCCCCAGCACGGGTGTTTACAGCTTTACAATTTCCACCCTGCGATTAAGTTTCTTTCCTTCTTCCGTATCGTTGGTGGAGACCGGGCATAATTGTCCTACTCCATCAGCTTGAAGACGTCCTGCTGCAATCCCCTTATTTATGAGATAACTTCTTATGCTTTCCGCACGCGCCTTTGACAATACCATGTTCCCTGCAATAGATCCTGTGTTGTCGGTATGCCCAACAATAATAACGGATATAGAAACATTTGCATTGAGATACGCAAGAATCTGCCCAAGTGCACTCTCCGATTCAGGTTTTATATCAGACTTGCCCACATCAAACAGAATTCCGTAAATGGCCGCCTTGCCATTCACCGCAATAGCCGCCTTCAAGTCAACGGCGATATCCTGCTTCATGGGCTCACTTTCGATCACGAAGATATGATAACTACCGAGGTCTCCGGAATTACCCACTACAATCGAAACTGTTACTTCCTTACCCTGCATGGAAGCCATCATCACCGGCATGGAAGACTGGTCCGATGACAATACCTTGCCATCAACCTTTAGTATAGCATTGGCGTAGTTAGCCCGCACCTGCGCGCTACTATATTTTACTGTCTGACCAGGAATCTTTGTATACCACACCTCATAGTATTTGCCCCCTTTGTGGATTTTTTGAGCCTTCCCTTCCGCATAATAAACAAAGTCCTTTTCATTGTAATCACTGTTGCTGCAGTTGCTGATATAAAAGCCCGGCATGCGGTTCAGATAGACGGGCTCAGCGGTTTTGCAACGGTCTATGTCCTGTGCCGTGACGCGCACGACTACGAAGGTGAGGAATGCAAAAATGAAACGGTTCATGGGTTTGTATTTTGGTAGTTACATCACCAATATGCTACAAAACCCAAGCCAATACATTGACTTCCGTCAGGTACCAGGATTTTGCGGGGAAGATTGGAAATAACGATGCTGCGAGGCGTCTGCGTGGGGCTAATCGCTTATAACCACGAGTCGACAAGCTCTTATCGACGGTACTTGAACCAATGCCGGCGACTGCTATCTTGCGGGATGCGCCTGAAGTCTCCCCCCGTCACGACGGTAGTGCTCTTTGTGCTTCTGCTGCTGAACGATGCCTGCCTGGACCGGATCGACATCTCGATTCCAACCATCCCCTTAACAGACCTGGTCGTTGATGGCCTGATCACGGATCTGCCCGGACCTTATACCATCAAATTGTCCTCTCCGATTAACCTGGACAAAACTTCCGTATTGGGAGTTCCGGTTTCTGGTGTCAAAGTCAGCATCAGCGATAACCTCGGGAATGTTGAAGCCCTGACAGAAAAATTACCTGGTGTCTACGTCACAGCAGAAAACGGCATGCGCGGCACCGTAGGTCGCAGTTACAAGCTCCACCTGGTAACTCCGGCCGGCACCAAAGTGGAATCAACGGATGAAATGATGCTCCCGGTGGGTGACATGGATAGTTTGTACTATCAATATGAAGAGAAGCCGAACCTCAACGCGGCGCCAACGGCAGGGTTCCGGGTGTTTGTGGATGGCAAAGGATTAGCAGACAATTCAAATTTTATTCGTTGGCGGTTTACAGGCCAGTATGCTGTCGTAACCGAGCCTGGGTATCACCGGGAAGCCACCGGAAATTGCCCGGAATGCGGATGTCCGGCACCGCCATCGTGCTGCGGTTGCGCACTCGTCAATGGAACGCCGCACCTGGGGTACCAATCACCGGGTCCGAATCGCCCACCTGTATTTGTGATCGGTCTCACGTGTACCTGTTGCAACTGCTGGGTAACGGAGCATGAAAACCGCCCCATCATCAACAGCGGAAAATTTGTAGGGTCAAACAAATTCCCCAAAGTAGAACTGGCATTTATACCCATCACCTTCTATACATTCTACGATAAGTATAAAGTCACTGCAGAACAACTAAGCCTGACCAAAACAGCATTTGAGTACTGGCAGGCCATACAAAC
>DNZD01000144.1 GCA_003504855.1 Cytophagales bacterium | reverse complement strand
TTGCTTCCGGATCCGGTGTATGGGCAGGGTCTTCTTTGGCTCCGGGGTATGGTTTTCCATTTGACTGATGGAGTGTGGTAACTCCGGTGATCAATACGGTATCGATTCCCGTTTCGGTGATCTTGATTTGAGCGGTGTAGAATCGTGCAGGTTGAAGGGATGAGCGATCGTCAGAGATGAGGTAATACTGTTTGGATGTTGCATCGTAATCAATTCCGGATAGCCCGCCCACCGTGGTCTGTTGAAAGGAGAACCCATGTGGAAGTACCTTGACATTCAGCAGCTTCAGGGAAGAGACTTGAGCAACTGGCTGAGCCTGTACCCGGAAAAAGGTCAAACACAAAATCAGGAGAAGGCGCAGTATATTCATGACGCAATATAGCAGGCGTCCGGAATAGAAATCAGGTTGCAAGCGGGAACTTCTGATGCAGGGTTTGATGTTGACGTTGTCTCGATGTAATTCAAGAGTTTGAAAAGGACTATTTTAGGCACCTGAAATCCTGTTACCCCGTATGGCCAGTCTTCGTTCCATCAATCCTTTTTCCCGGGTCAATAATGATACCGGTTTCGGCAACCGCGACAGCTATGGGGGTCGATTCATCAATCGGGATGGAACATTCAACATCCGGCGCGAGGGACACGGGTTCTGGCAGCGGTTCAGCGTATTTCACAGCATGTTGAACCTGCCGTTGTGGAAATTCATTGTGGTCCTGGTTAGTTTCTTCATTGGTGCCAATGTGCTCTTTACCTCCATCTATGTATGGCTTGGTCCTGAGCAATTCACCGGCATGATTGCGACCACCCGTTGGCAACAGATCAAAGAGATCTATTTCTTCAGCACTGAGACGTTTACCACGGTAGGTTACGGTCGCGTAAATCCGATAGGGGACGGTGCGAATCTGTTAGCCTCTTTTGAGGCCATGTTGGGGTTCATCTCCTTCGCAGTCGTCACGGGTCTCATTTATGGGCGTTTTGCCAAGCCCACCTCATATCTGATGTTCAGTGATCATGCCGTGGTGGCGCCATACCGGGGCGGTCTGGGTCTGATGTTTCGATTTGCTTCCTACAAAGACAATCATACACTGACAGACCTTGACATACGGGTGAATGCTGCTTTTCGGGTGCAGGAGAACGGGCAGGAGGTATATAAGTTTTATGACCTGACATTGGAACGGAGCAAGGTAGACAGTCTGCCCATGAACTGGACCGTCGTGCATCCCATTGATGAGACCAGTCCGTTGAAGGGCTTTTCCGCCGAAGACATGAAGGCCGCTGATATGGAAGTTTATGTGCTTGTCCGCGGATTTGATGATGTATTTTCCAATTATGTGCTTCGACGCACTTCCTATACCCACGAGGAGATCCGATTCAACAAGAAATTCACACCGATGTATCGGGAGAGCGAGGATGGAAAAACCACCATCCTGGAGCTCCACAAGATCAATGAGCACGTGTCTGTCTAGTGATAGTCTATTGAACGAAAAGACAAAAAACCAGAACATTCGTCATGGTTTAGGATAGTTATCCGGATGTATTTTTAGACAGGCAGTAGCCCGCCTGGTATGGCCCAACGGAAGTCAATTAACAGCATTTTAGAGCGCATTTTTGGTATTGCGACGCTGCAGCTTACTGAGTTTGATGCAAAGCGGGCCCTTCTCACTGCCCAGTTGTGTGTGGTGGCGATTCTCACCCTCACGGTTTCAATTGTCATCGATATTTTCAGCTTCTATTTTTATCCAATCCCGTTCGATCTGGCCGCTATCGGGTTGAGTTTTGTATCGCTTTGGCTTAACCGCAAGGGCAAGTTTATGGCAGCCAAGATGCTGCTGATCCTCACGATCAATTTGCTGGTATTGTTCCTCATCAGCAGGATGCCGTTGGGCATGGGTTTCTATTTGTATTCTACCTGCATCACCATTGGGATATTGATTGCTATTGGCTATGAACAAATGCGCCTTGGTGCCTTTCTGGCATTCTTATCGGCGATGGCTTTTTTGCTGGTGATGTCAATCAGTCCTACCGATCCGGAAGCATCCGGGTCAGATGCTGATTTTGTGTACAAGAACCTGATGATCACGTTTTTTGTTTCGGGCACGGCCAATGCCACGATGATTTATTATTTATTGCGGGACAACTATCTGTACGAGCAGATGTTATTGCGCAAGGATTCGGATATGGTGGCGAAGAACAAACTCCTGGAGACGGCGAATGCCAAGCTGGACCGGTTTTTCTACAGCACCTCACACGACCTGCGGGCACCGCTGAACAGCATGCAGGGGTTGGTGCAGTTGATGGAGATGTCTCATGACGTCAAGGAATTGCACAGCTATGCCAATCTGCTGAAAGGCCGGGTACAGAATATGGATAATTTTATCCGGAAGTTCAGTGAGTATGCGCGGAGCAGTCGCCAGGAAATCAGTCTGGAGATCATCAACCTGCGACACTTTGTGCTGGAGAACCTGGAGAACCTGAATTATTATGGTCACGGTGACCACGTTAAGCGCATCGTAGAGATCCCGGAATCCGTGTTGATTGAAACCGACTCTATTCGCTTACAAACGGTTTTAGGCAATTTGTTTTCCAACGCGATTAAGTATCAGGACTATTCAAGGTCGGACAATTTTCTGCGCGTGGCATATGTTCAGGCTAACCACCGCCATCTAATTATTGTTGAGGACAATGGCATCGGTATGTCCCGTGATGACCTCGACCGGATTTTTGGAATGTTTTTTCGGGTGAACCGGAATATAGAAGGTACGGGCCTGGGACTGTTTATTGTCAAAGAAGCCCTCGAGCGCATCGGTGGGACCATCGAAGTAAGTTCGGAACCTGGCGTAGGAACAAAATTCACCCTTAGTCTGCCAGTCACGCCTATTGGTTAGTCATTTAGCGACCAGGCAAGCCATTCATCGCCGTTGGATTGTTCGAATCTGATTCGGTTTTCGTTTCTTCGCACCTTGTTTTATTTCCGAATCATACTGGTAGGGCTGCTATTGCCCATGGCCATTTCAGCCACGTCCACGACACCTGAGGACGCGCACGACCTGGGCGTCGAGAGGATCTCCCGCAGGCGCGCCCGGCTGGCGGCCGACCTGGCC
>DNZD01000300.1 GCA_003504855.1 Cytophagales bacterium | reverse complement strand
ATTTATCATTTATCATTTATCATTCCACCCAAAACATCCGCTATCTTCCGATCATTGGCAAGTCTGGGCACTTTGTTTTGTCCACCCAATTTACCCTGTGACTTCATATAATCAATAAAAGCATTCTTTCGCAGGCAAGTGAGTTTCAGGGTCCTCAGGATATTCCCGGCGATCAAATCATCATAATAAACATTCCGGTCGCGCAATTGTTGGTCCAGCTCCAGACCAAAAGCGCTGAGGTCTTTTGGCGGCGAAGCAAATTCCACCATCCATTCGTGGTGCGGCAATCCTTCTGCAGGTGTTACCTGGGGAGCAACCGTAAACTCCACGAGCTCTGTTTCCGGAAATTTGCCCATGGTTGCCTTCATTGACTGCTCCACCTCTTCACCAATCACATGCTCTCCAAACGCAGAGATAAAGTGTTTGATGCGCCCGCTGACCACCAGCCGGTAAGGATCCTTGGATACAAACTTCACCGTATCACCGATCGAGTATCCCCACAGACCCGCGTTGTTGTTAATAATCAATGCGTAGTTCTTACCCAGCTCAACTTCCCCAATGGTCAGCCTGCGGGGATTATCATTAAAGTATTCTTCTGCCGGTATGAACTCAAAAAATATTCCGCTGTTCAACAGCAGCAGCAACCCTGGCGTATGTTGTGAATCCTGGTAGGCGATGAATCCTTCTGATGCCGGGTATAACTCAATGGCATCAATCGGTTTACCAATTGATTCAACCAGCTTGGCACGATAAGGTTCAAAATTCACCCCTCCATAAACAAACATGGAGAACTCCGGAAATACATCTTTGATCTTCTTGCCGGTACGCGCCTGAATCCGGTCGAAGTACATCTGTACCCAGGGAGGAATACCGGATATCAAAGTCATGTTGGCTGTCAGTGTCTCATCGATGATGCGCTCCAGCTTTTCTTCCCAATCCTCAATGATGTTGGTTTGGTACGATGGCTTTTGGTTGCTGCGCAAATAGCCCGGCACATGGTGATTGACAATGCCAGACAGACGACCCGTCTTAATGCCCGCGGTTTCGTGGAGTTCAGGACTTCCCGAAAGGAAGATCAGGCTGCCATCAATAAAGGCGGCCTTACCGGTTTCATGCACATAACTCAGCAACGCATTGCGGGCACTGTTGATATGATTCGGAATGGAGGCTTTTGTAATCGGGATGTACTTGGTGCCGGATGTGGTGCCCGAAGTTTTCGCAAAATAAATGGGCTTACCCGGCCACATCACGTCCTGGGCACCGGAGAGTACCTGCTCAACATATGGTTTCAGGCCTTCATAGTCACGGATGGGAACCTGCCTGACAAAGTCTGCGTGGCTTCGGATATCTGCAAATCCATGGTCGCGGCCAAACTTCGTATCCCGGGCGGCACGGATCAAGTCCTCAAATTGCTGCGCTTGCACCGCTGCCGGCCTGGATGACCAGTCCCTGGTTTGGCGGTCAATGTAAGCAGCGAATGGTTTAGCCAAAAAAGATCGGAATCGCATCGACAAAAGGGCAGGTTTGGTCTGCAAAGGTGGCTTTCGTTCTGAACTTTCTAAAATGGGCTTCGTTTTATATTTGCAATTCAAAAGACGCTACCTGACATGGGAAATACACTGAAAATCGTTGTGGTTGGATTCCTGGCCGGATTGGCTGGTGCCTATACTTTCTACCAGATGGAGGTTAAGAAGCAACCAGAGCCTGCCGGCAATGACTATCAGTTTGCCTCCAACCACGAAACTACCAATTACCAGCCCACGGTGGTGGCCGCTGCAGACCCCGTTAGTTTCGAAGAACTTGACTTCTCCGGAGCAGCCGCGAAGGTGATTCCAAGTGTAGTCTACATCAACTGTATCTACCAGAGTGGTGTGTCGTACTCCAGCTGGCAGGACCTGTTCTTCGGTGGCGGGTCGCCGCAGACGCAGGTAAGCAGTGGTTCTGGCGTGATCTTCACCGCAGATGGTTATATCGTAACCAATAACCACGTTGTAGAGACTGCCGAAAAGATTCAGGTAAACTATAACAAGAAAGTGTATGATGCTGAGCTGATCGGAACGGATCCTTCCACCGACCTCGCCGTATTAAAAATCAAAGAGACAAACCTCCGTCCGGTAACCCTCGGAAGTTCCAAAGCGCTCGCGGTGGGTGAATGGGTGGTGGCGGTTGGTAATCCGTTCTCGCTGTCATCGACTGTCACGGCTGGTATTGTGAGTGCCAAAGGACGTCGCATCAATATTGTGGAAGACAAATTCCCCATTGAATCGTTTATCCAGACGGATGCCGCCATTAATCCGGGTAACTCGGGTGGAGCGCTGGTGAATAAGAATGGCGAGCTGGTGGGTATCAATACCGCCATCCTATCGCGCACCGGTTCATATACAGGTTATGCATTCGCCGTTCCTGTAGACATTGCCAAGAAGATTGTCAATGACTTGATCAAGTATGGTATTGTTCAGAAAGCGCTGATCGGAGGAAATGTAATCGACTACGATTTTCAGACAGCCAGCAAATACAATCTCAACACCAACGTGAAAGACTTTCATGGCGTGGTGCTGGCTGAACTGGATAAGGAAGGTGCTGCCAATGCTGCTGGCCTGCAATTGGGCGACATCATCATCAAGATCAATGAAGACGTGATTGACAGCAAGAGTGAATTTGAAGAGGAGCTCAGTTATCATTATCCCGGAGATAAAATCAGTATGACCTACCTGCGAAATGGCAAGCAGAACACGGTGTCTTTCGCGTTGTTCAATAAATACGGAGACATGAACCTAATCCGCCGTCAGATCAAAACGGATGCTAAGCTCGGGGCCAATCTTGAAGCCGTGGAATACGGGGTGAAGCTCTCAAAAATCAAAGACGGCTTAATTAAACAAATCGGCATTCCGGAAAATTACACCATCATTTCCATCAACCGACGCCGGGTAAAGGAACCTCAGGATGTGATTGAGTTCTTCAACTCCTACCACGGTGACGTGTTGTTGGATGGATTTACCAGCGCCAAAGAGCGGGCGCCGCTGCAATTCAGGCTTCGCTAGGATAATCAGGATGCCATACGCATCTTCAACTTCTTCGTCAATTCCTCCACGGAATTCTTGAAGTTAGGATCCGATTTCATCATATCCTCCACCGACTCGAGGGCGTGGATAACCGTGCTGTGGTCACGACCGCCAAAATTTTCACCGATCAGGGCGAGCGTAAGCTGGGTATAGCGTTTGCAGAAATACATGGCCACCTGACGGGGGATAACGATTTCGCGCTTCTTTACCTTGCCTTTCATCGCTTCCAGCTCGACGCGGAAATAGTCGCCAACGGTCTTCTGGATGAAGTCAACGCTGACATCGGACTGAATTTCCTTAACGATATTCTTCATGACCTCCTTGGCGAGATCAAGATCAATTTCCTTTTTCAGTAACGTGGCGTGGAAGATCAGCGAGTTCAGCACGCCTTCCATGTCGCGCAGGTTGGTATCCACGCTGTAGGCCAGGTATTCAGCAACCTCGGTAGGGATCTGAATGCCGTCTGACTGCATCTTGTTGTGGATGATGGCCAGTTTGGTCTCAAAGTCAGGTTCCTGCAGATCAGCGGTAAGTCCCCACTTGAATCGCGATAACAGGCGCTCCTGGAAGCCCTTGAGATCACGGGGCGGGCAATCGCTGGTCATGATGATTTGCTTGCCCGTCTGGTGGAGTTGATTGAAAATGTGAAAAAACATCTCCTGGGTCTTCTCGCGGCCTGCCAGAAACTGCACATCATCGAGGATGAGCAAGTCTACCTGAAGATAGAAGTTTTGAAACTCCTGCAGCTTGTGGTTCTGCAAAGCGTTCAGGAACTGGTTGGTGAAGTCATTCTGATCAACATACAACACCACCTTTTCAGGAAACTTTTGTTTGATTTCGTTGCCGATGGCCTGCACGAGGTGCGTTTTGCCCACACCAACACCCCCATAAAGCATCAACGGATTGAAGGAAGTGATACCTGGTTTTTTGGCCACTGCGACACCCGCTGAACGTGCCAGTCGGTTGCAATCACCTTCCACGAAATTCTCGAAGCGATAACTGGGGTTGAGCCGCGAGTTAACCGTTTGCGGGTTTAAGGAGCGAAAAGTAAAGGGAGAGTAATCGTCCAGGTTTCCATTACCATTGCCTACAGGCTGTTTGGTTACCGGACGGCCATTGCCATTGGGGTAATTTACCGTGAGGGGTGCATTGCGCTGGTTGCCGCTGTCAATAATGACTGAATATTCCAACCTGGAATTTTCACCCAGCACCGTGCGGATGGCTTTCTTCAGTACCGGAACATAATTTTCTTCCAGCCACTCGTAAAAGAACTGGGACGGAACCTGAATGGTGAGCACCTGACCTTCGTGACGCAATGGCACGATAGGCTTGAACCATGTCGTGAAGTTTTGCTCATCAACCTCTTTCTTGATTATTTCGAGACAGTCGTTCCAGACAGTTGTACAGTCAACTTCCATATAATAAACTGAGTGAGATAGGGTGTAACTGGCCTCCGGATTTTTGAAGGGAGACAAAGATGAAAAAAAACGGAGGAACAAAAAACCACATCAACGAACAAAAAAATTCATGGGCAAGCGCTTGATTTTTGTTTCATTTTTAACGTAATGCTAAACCAAATACAAGCGGAATTGATTGCTTTAGTGCGGCATAACCTTCAATTTGACGTGAAAATCGTTTGCGAAAAGTGTCCAGTTCCTTCCCAGCATTAGATCAGTTTCCTGACAGCGGCCTCCCCGAATGGGAAAAGGCAGCAACAGAAGAATTAAAGGGTGGAAATCCCTGGGAAAAACTTGGTTGGAAACAGGATGGCCTGGAGGTAAAACCATATCTCGATGCATCCCAGGCCACCGCACCTCCTCCCCTCCTCACACCTTCTGGTGACCTGTACCGGGGGCCCCGGTCCTGGCTAAACATGCCCGCTGTCTACGCTGATAATACGGCCACCGCAAATCAACAGGCCCTGGAATCCCTAAGGGAGGGCGCAGATGGAGTTTGCTTCGTGCTCCGCCATAACGTTTCATGGGAAGACCTTCTGCAAGGCATCGACTGGGCCATTTGTTCCTTGTGTTTTATATCCGAATCGGAGGACAACAACGCCACGACACTGACAGCGTATATTCGAAAACATTATCCGGGAGCTTCACTTCAAGGTGGATGGTTCTCCCCTTCACCGCAAACAGTAACGGGACTGACCAGCGGAGTTGTGTTTCCCTCATTGCCTTCTCCTGTTGATATGCTGACCCAGGGCTTCACCAACCTGCTCCAAAAAGAGGGGAGCTCGCACGGCATCAGCCTGACATTGGGTACCGATTTCTTCCTCGAGATTGCAAAATTGAGAAGCACGCGCGCGCTCCACACACAGCTAATCGATCACTTCAAGCAAGACCATTCGTTGCTTCTTCATGCGCGGTCTATGGCCTGGCCATCACCGGGCTACGATCCGCACAGCACCATGCTGAAACA
>DNZD01000192.1 GCA_003504855.1 Cytophagales bacterium | reverse complement strand
ACCGCACAAAACAGAATAAAGAGCGCCGGGATCACCGGATAACCCCAGGCCCTGTAGGGTCTCGGTGTATTGGGTTCGCGGAAACGCAGGATAAAGACCCCCAACGTTGTTGCTCCATAAAAGATGAAGGAAGCAAACACCAGCATGTCGGTGAGCTGATCAAAACTACCCGACAAAACCAGGATGCTTGCCCAAACTGCCTGAAATAAAAAAGAAGTTGAAGGGGTGTTGTAGGTAGGATGAATAAATCCGGCTGATTTGAAGAACAATCCTTCGCGTGCCATCGCCATGTATAACCTGGGTGGCATCAACGCCGTGGTGTTGGTGGCGCCAAAGGTGGTCAGTAGAATTAACAATGAAATGGCCAAGCCGCCTCCGCTGCCGAGAAAGTGTTTTACCACCTCAACCGCCGCAATGGCATTCTGAGTTTGGCTGGTCGTCACGAGTTGATCGATGGGCAACACAAACAAGTAAGTAAAGTTGATGCTGGTGTACACCACAATGATGAACAGCACACCAAATACCAATGCCAGGGGCAGGTTCTTGTTCGGATTCTTGATTTCGCCGCCGAGATATCCCGTGGTGCTCCATCCTTCGAAGGCCCAGAATGCAGCCAGCATGGCTCCGAACATGGCTTGTATAAATCCGCTGTCAAGCCATGACCGGTCCACATATCCCGCTGCCGGCGTGTAGAAGTTTGCCCATGATCCTCCACCGATGGTTAGTCCCAGGATAACCACCAGGGCAATGCTTGCAGACACCAGAATCAGGATAAACCGACTCAGGCCTTCGCCACCTTTCAATCCGCGGGTATTGAGATAGCTCAATGCGCCAATGAGCGATATGGTCAGCACCTTCACCCCGAAGTTGTGGAACGGCGTAAAGAGCCCGAAGATGGATATCTGTGCTATCTCTTCGGGAAGTTGGGGAAGGGGAATCAGCGAGTTGAAGGATTGCGAAAATACGTAGGCGATGGAGGCGAGTGATGAAGACCTGATGACCGCAAAAGAGGTCCAGCCATACAGGAAGGCGAAGAACTTATTGTAAATGCGCCGGTAGTAGACGTATTCCCCGCCGGAATCAGCGAGCATGCTGGCGATCTCGGCATTGCTAAGCGCCCCGCACAGCGTGATAAGCCCGGCCAGTACCCAGGCCATGAGCACCAGGTCAGGGGAGAGGAGCTCCGCCGACATGGGTGCGACTTTCTTATAAACCCCAGAACCGATCACGGAGCTGACAGTGAGCATGAAGGCCGAGAAGAGCCCCAACGACCGGATGAGTTCGCCTTGTTGTTTGGTCATCGTGAAATATCGGTAAAATTCGGAAAGCATCCCCGATCAGGTAAAAAGGAGCTCCCCGATCCGCCAGCCTGAAATAAATCCAGCCCAAACGCAACCCGTTTCTTGTAAAACCCGTTACTTTACTTTGAAATTAAAAGTACTTTTAAAATGAGTAATAACCAGGATTTTGAAGAAGAGCTGGCGTCCATCCATCAATTGATGCAACGCTCAGCCAAATTCATATCGCTCAGCGGTATGTCGGGAATCCTCGCCGGCCTCTATGCCCTCGCAGGGGCGACTTTCGCCTATTTCAGGTTCCAATACCCGGAATCCATCCTCGAATACCGCCTCTATCCGGTGTATGACATCAACAGTCTCAAAGAGGTCATGTTGATCGCCCTGGTGGTGCTGATGGCCTCGCTCTCTACAGGTCTGTGGCTGACGATGGGGAAAGCCAAGCGTCACGGCATTACCATCTGGAATGAAACAAGCCGACGCCTTATCCTGAACTTGTCAATCCCGCTGGTGACGGGTGGCATTTTTATCATCATCTGCGCGTGGCAGGGTCAGGTCGAAATCGTTGCGGCTGCCTGCCTGATATTTTATGGACTAGCCCTGGTGAACGCCAGCCCGAACCTCTATGACGAAATCAGGTACCTGGGCTACTCGGAAATTGCGCTTGGTATTCTCGCCCAGGCACTCCCCGGTTATAGCCTTTTGTTTTGGTCCCTGGGATTTGGCGTACTACACATCATTTACGGTGCAGCCATGTTTCGCAAGTACGATCGATGAAAAACCCCTTCGACCATCTTGATAAAGTGCTCGAGCACCGTATTCGCCTGCAGATCATCTCTGTGCTGGCGGCCAACGATGCCTACGACTACACGGCCCTTAAAGAGTTGTTGGACATCACCGATGGCAACCTCGCCACACACCTCAGGCACCTCGAGCGTGAAAAATACCTGGCCGTGGTTAAGTCGTTCATCGACCGGAAACCCAATACGCGCTATAAAATCACTGAGAAGGGGCGCTCGGCTTTGACCAGGCACCTCAATGCCATGGCCGAACTCATCCGTCAGCAAAAACGCTGACTTCACTTCGATTTAATAGTAACAACAATCTTATGGAAAATCAAAACATCATTGACCGCGTCAACAACTGGTTCAGGGAATCTGTCACCATCAAACTCGCCTCTATTGGATTTCTCGTGCTAATCCTGCTCATTCCCTCTTCCTGGATTACCGACCTGATGCAGGAGCGCCAATTGCGTGCCATGGAAGTGATTGATGAAGTTTCTGAGAAGTGGTCCGGACCCCAGTTGGTGGCGGGACCCATCCTCAGCATTCCTTATCTCCGCGACCAGGTGGTCAACAAACCAAATGGCGTAACGGAAGTGACCAAAGTAAAAGACTATGCCTTCTTCCTGCCGGAGGAACTCAATACCGAGGGCACCATCAAACCGCAGGTGCGCAGCCGGGGACTGTTTGATGCGGTCGTGTATGAATCATTACTTGACTCAAAGGCAACTTTTTCCCAGCCGGATTTCAGTGCCCTGCAAATCCAGTCGGAACAAGTGATCTGGAACGAGGCGCGTTTGCTGTTTGGGATCAGCGACCTGCGGGGCATCAACGAGACACCGGAATTGTTGATGGGTGGCAAAGCCTTAGGTACCGAGCCCACCAACGATCTGGGTGTGGTGTTCGACGGTATCCCCCGACGAGCAGACTTTAATGATGAAAATTCGCCGATAGTCTCCAATGGAATCATTTGCCGGTTGGGTTGGAAAACCGCCGAAGACTTTCAGCCTGCTGTTGCCTGGAAGTTATCTCTCAAGGGTAGCACGCAATTGTTTACCGTGCCCCTCGGAAAGAACACCCAAATGCACCTGAAGGGACCTTGGGCTGACCCGAGTTTTGACGGCGAGTTCCTGCCCGAGCAACGAACGCTTACTGAAACGTCGTTTGATGCCAACTGGAAAATTCTTCATTTCAACCGGCCCTTTTCTCAACAGTGGTCGGGTAAGAATAAATCCTTGGCTGGTTCTAACTTCGGTGTTCGTCTGCTGATGCCGGTAGACCAATACCAGAAGAGCATGCGCACCGCCAAGTACGGCGTACTGATCGTAATTCTATCCTTCTTAGCTTTATTTATGGTGGAAGTGATGAAGAAGATCCGGATACATCCGTTCCAGTATATCCTGGTGGGTGCCGCGCTGATCATCTACTATACGCTGTTACTTTCGTTGTCAGAACAGCTGGGTTATGTGATCGCCTATCTGCTCGCTTCAGTAGCTACCATTGGTTTGATTGCAGCGTACGCCTCTACCTTTTTCAGAAACCGTCAAATGACCATGCTGTATGGCGGGTTGATGACGTTCTTCTATGCGTTTGTCTTCGTTATCATCCAAATGCAGGATTACTCCCTGTTGTTGGGCAGCCTGGGGTTGTTCCTGGTGGTGGCGGGCATCATGTACGCCTCCCGCAATATCAAATGGTACGCGGATAGGGAAGCCTGATCACAGAAAAATTAAAATGAATGACGGAGCACTTAGGCTCCGTCATTTTTTTATGCTTAGAATTCGGCATTACCCGGAAACCGCGGGAATGGAATTACATCGCGGATGTTGGTCATGCCAGTGACAAAGAGAATCAGGCGTTCGAAGCCCAAACCAAAACCGCTGTGTGGTGCAGAGCCGTATTTGCGAAGCTCGAGGTACCACCACAACTCTTTTTCAGGCAGATTCAACTCGTTGATACGCTTCACCAGATTGTCATAGCGCTCTTCGCGCTGCGATCCACCAATGATTTCTCCAATGCCAGGGAATAACACATCCATGGCGGCGACGGTTTTTCCGTCTTCATTCTGTCGCATGTAGAATGCCTTGATGCCCGCAGGGTAGTTGTACAGGATCACCGGCTTCTTGAAGTGTTTCTCCACCAGGTAGCGCTCATGCTCACTCTGCAGGTCGACGCCCCATTGGTCGATGAGGTACTGAAACTTCTTCTTCTTGTTCGGATTAGAATTCTTCAGGATGTCAATGGCTTCCGTGTACGTCAATCGCTGGAAATCATTGTCCACGACAAACTTTAGCCGGTCGATGAGGCCGAGTTCGCTGCGCTGGTCCTGGGGTTTGGCAGCTTCTTCTTCCGCTGCTCTTTTGTCCAGAAACTCGAGATCATCCTTGCAGTTTTCCAATGCATACTTCATGAGGTATTGCAGGAAATCCTGCGCCAGCTTCATGTTGTCGTTGATGTCATAGAACGCCATCTCCGGTTCGATCATCCAGAATTCAGCGAGGTGACGGGTCGTATTTGAGTTTTCGGCGCGAAAGGTGGGGCCAAACGTATACGTCTCAGACAAAGCCAACGCATACGTCTCCACCTCCAATTGTCCGGATACAGTGAGGTTGGTTTCGCGACCAAAGAAATCTTCTTTGTAGTTAATGTGACCGTGCTCATCACGCGGTGGCTTGTTGGGATCAAGGGTACTCACGCGGAACATGGCACCCGCACCTTCGGCATCCGAACCCGTAATGATCGGCGTATGGATGTAGAAGAATCCCCGGTCGTTGAAAAACTTGTGCACGGCAAAGGCCATCGCATGACGCACGCGCATCACGGCTCCAAATGTATTTGTCCGCGAGCGCAGGTGGGCAATCTCGCGCAGAAATTCCAATGAGTGTTTTTTGGGCTGAAGCGGAAACTTCTCCGCGTCGCTGTCACCCAGGATTTCCAACGAGGCCACTTTCACCTCCACGACCTGGCCTTTGGCCGGTGACGGGATCAATTCTCCGGTAACCGAAATACAGGCGCCGGTGGTCACTCTTTTAAGCGTTTCTTCTGGAATGGAGTTAAGCGCGGCAACAGCCTGCAGGTTGTGTATGGTCGATCCATCGTTGATCGCGATGAATTGGTTGTTGCGGAACGTGCGGACCCAACCCTGGACAACTACGGTTTGCCCGGATGGCGCGGTAGCCAGCAGGTCTTTAATCTTCGTGCGCTTCATAGTCAATGGTAAACGGGTTGCAAAAAACGCGATTTTGGCTTGCATTGCAAAATGAAGCTCCGTCTTTGGTGATAACCAAATGCTGGCACAATCGTTGCCAAACCCCTTTCAACTGCCTGCCTTAAATTGTAATTTTGAAGTTGAGCACCCGATACATGCAGCGTTTAGGACTAAGTCAGAATCTTCAGCAAAAACTGAGCCCCCAGCAGATTCAATTTATCAAGCTGTTGCAGGTGCCGACAGCCGAACTGGAGAATCGTATCGAAGAGGAAATGGAAATCAATCCGGCCCTGGAAGAAGGCCCACAGGAAGAGATCGACGAAACGCCTGAAACGCCAGAGTCAGAAACAGAAGGGGATGCACCTGATACCCCGGAAACGGAAACCACACCTGAAGGGGAAGTAGACATCAAAGACTACCTGGAAGACGACGACTACGCCACATTTAAGTCGCAGCGCGAAAACGAAGATGATGAAGACCATGAGTTGCCGATCCCCATGGGTACCTCCCTGCATGAGAGCCTGCTTTCCCAGCTGGGCTTCCTGGGACTGGATGACCGACAGCTCGCCATCGGCAAACAATTGGTGGGCAGCATCGAAAGCGATGGCTACATCCGGCGTGACCTCGATGCTATCGTCAATGACCTGGCTTTTTCACAAAACATAGAAACCAACCTTGCCGAGGTGGAAGGCATCCTGAAAAAGATTCAGGCCTTCGACCCGGGTGGAATCGGCGCACGCAACCTGCAGGAATGTCTGCTGCTCCAGCTCGAACGGATGGACGACGGACAGGATGTGGATGTGATCGTGGCTAAACGGATCATCAAAGAGTGTTACGAAGAATTCACCCGGAAGCACTTCCCCAAGATCCTCAAGAAACTGGATCTTGACGACGAGGACTATATCAAGGACGCCATTGAACTGATCGTCAAACTTAATCCCAAACCGGGTGGGGAGGTTACTTCGGGGATGGTCAAGAATCAGTACGTCATACC
>DNZD01000040.1 GCA_003504855.1 Cytophagales bacterium | reverse complement strand
TTATCGCATCTGCTGCGCTCAACAGCCTGGCACGAACTAAGCGAATCAGATCGTCAATGGGTTTCAACCCTGGTTTCCGGAGAAGCTCAATATGAGGCGTTGCGTTATGCCGAGCTTGAACTGCTCAGGCATTTTGCCGGATCTGACATTCAGCCGGATGAACAATTACTTCACGATCTGAAAAACCGAATCAACCCTGAGGCGTCAGCTGTGACACGACCGTTGCCATACTATTCATTGGGTATTGCCGCTGCGCTATTAATTGCCTTCGGTTGGTGGATGGGAATTCAGTGGAATCAACAACCCCAAACCATCATGCCGGTCGCTTCGCGGGTGGATACCGTGTTTATCACCAAACAGCCGGATACGGTCTGGAGGGATCGGGTGGTGTATCAGAAGATTCTGGTTGCGGCTGCAGATTCCAGCCGGATGGCGCCTGTCGTACAGCGCAATGTACCCGAAACCCGGCGCGGGGTTTCCATGAAAGAAAAGGAAGAACTGGAGAAGTTATTGGTATCTGGCGGATTCTAAGCTTTCTTCCGCGTACCTGTAAAAGTACCTTCAGCAAGCTTACCGAATTTGATAGTGCCTTTTACACTGTCGCCATCTACGATGCCATCATACTCAATGCGGGTATCGTTAATGGTGAACTCAAGGTGTATCAAGTTACCTTTGACTGTTCCCTTTACTTCTGCGTCACCTAGCCTGCCTTTGTAGGTTCCGATCACTGCCGTAGCTGATTTGTGCTTTAGATCAAAGGTTGGTGTTCCGTTGCCGGCGGTAGACTTCACCTCCATGTTCCAAATGCCGGTAACATCAGTATTGGTGTTGGTGGCCTGGGTCGGAGTTTGACCCCATGCCATATGGGATGCAAGGACGAGGACCAGGAGACAGATGACAGGTTTCATACTAATTAAGTTACTTCACTAAAGTTAAAATATATTCCGGAACTTAGGGTATTTGAATCAATTCATTCGCCGGTCTATGCTCCAGAGTCCCCCACCCGCAAACAAGAACAAAGCTCCAAGCAGCAAAAACATAAACGGATGTTGGTCTTCGTACCAGAATTTTCCTCCGCCGATGAAAAACGTGATGTAGGCAAATGTGCCGATGGTGATTAAGGCAGCAATTCTGGTAAGAAACCCGGCAACCAACAACAGACCGGCCACAAACTCCGCTCCTTTACCTAGATAAGGCATCCAGGCACTGCCCCCAAACTGTGTCCACTTTTGATATTCACTCATTAAGGCACCATCAAATACTTCCTTACCGTGGTACACGAGCAGCAACCCGGTAATTATTCTCAAAATGGCCAGGGCTTGTCCCTGGTATCCTGAATCGCCAAAGAGTAATCGTTTCTGCATGGGTTATTTTTCTTTTTGTGGACTGCGTGATGCATCCAGTTGCTTTTTGATTTCTTGTGCGGTGATGATCATGTCATCCAGTTTCTTTCGGTCGTAATAAGTGCCCCGTGACACTACCCCCCGGATACTCCGCAAGGCATTAATGTGTTCCAGGGGATTTTGTTCCAGCAAGACCAAATCGGCTGTTTTGTTTGCCTCAATGGTGCCGGTCTTATGACTGAGGTTAAAGTATGCCGGGCCCGCCATCGTTGCTGATTGCAGGATTTTAAGGGGCTTTAGTCCCGCCTCTTCAAAGATCTCCAGTTCCTGGATTAATGACTCCGCAGGATATACATACGTATTTAATGCTGCCGCATCACTTCCGGCAATAAACTTAATCCCCGCCGCCTGCATCAGGGGTAATTGTTTCAACAATAATTGATAGCGATCCTTGCGCTGCTGTTTTTGCTCCGGGGTGTCACCGGACATGCGCTGAATACGCCACTGGTAGTTAGCGGTGAACTTTTCAGTCAGCCAGGTAAGAGCAGGGTCCTGACTATGGTTGGTGACATCCAGGTACGCAAGTTGCCGTCCGCCAATCAGCGTAGGGCAAACAAACATACCGGTCTTTGCAAATCGCTTATACCCTTCGATGGCTTTGGCCTGATCGAAGGACGCATATCCGGCATCGGCCTGAGCCCGGGTAATTCTGCCGGCACGCAGGTCGGTGGCAATTTGTTGTTCGTCGCTGCCATAGCGCAATAGATAGCTGGCATGTTCCACGCTGGTGTATCCGGCATCTGCCAGTTCCTGGATGGCAACATCGATGGGTACGTGACCAGAAACACGATACCCCCTGGCCTTTGCACCACGTACACTCTTCAGAAACAAATCCCCGTTGAGGGTATTCTCCGTAATCTTCACGAAGTCCACTTTGTACTGATCGAGCTTATCCAATGCCGTGTTGAGTTCGACTTCATTTTCTATTTCAATGTCATCCTTCCAGATGGAGTTCTTTCCTTCGAGTTTGCGTCCGGCAGTGAAGATATTTGGACCTGCAAGCTTCCCCTGTTTGATTTCTTCCCGCCAGGCGAGTACTTGTTCGCCCAGGTCGCTGGCACAATCCCGCACGGATGTGATACCGTACGCCAGAAAGACTGGTAAGAGTGCCCGGTTGTCTTCTACCAATTCCTTGCCCTCGAGGTGGATGTGCATATCCCACAACCCCGGTATGAGGTAGTTGCCATGGCCATCGACCTGTTGGGTAATCGGTGCATTGCCCCTCAGTGTATTGTACTTGCCAATGGCTTTGATCGCCGAACCTTCCATCAGTACGGCATCTCCGTTGGCCATCTTTCCGTCTGTTACCTGAATGATTTTTACGTTGTACAAAAGCCATGTGCGCTCCTGGGCGAGCATGGATTGAGCCATCAGCATCAGGAGGGCAAACAGGAGGTAGCGCATGGTGGAGGTTTTAGCCCTAAGATAAGTGTTGGCCTGAACTTTACCCGAGCGGTATGTCCTTGTAAAAAATGTTTGCTACATTTCTTTACCAACCCCAACCCTATGAAACGGAGAAATTTCTTTCGGAATGCCCTGGCCCTCCCTGCGGTACCTGCGCTATTGTACGGATCATCAGCCCCTGCCTATGCGACTGAACTGCTGGCCGATGATGCGTTTGTAACCGAACGCAAACGACTGATTGCGGAAGCAAATTTTGGCCGGAAGAAAGGTGTTAGCTCCTCCAAAGGGGTGGCGGTATCGTCACATCCATTGGTAAGTCAGGAGGCTGTTAACGTTCTCAAAGCCGGCGGAAATGCGGCGGATGCAGCATTGGCCGCATCCATCGTACAGTCGGTGGTGGAGCCACACATGACCACGCTGACGGGTGTATTCAGCATGCAATACTTCGATGCAAAGAAGGAAACAAGCCGCTATGTGAACGGCAGTTGCAATGCACCGCTGGCCATGAAGAAGGAAGATTTTGCCTTAACATCGCTAACCGCCCTGATCAAGACAGCCAAAAGTGTGATTGTACCAGGCTTCTGGGGCGGCTTTGAAGAGTCACACAAGCAGTTCGGTTCTATGCCAATCAAATCGTTGATGGGCAATGCTATCCGATATGCCCGTGAAGGGTTTGAGGTTTACCCGTTTCTGTGGGGAGAGATATTTGAGAGTGCCGATTTGATTGCCGCTTCCGCTGACGGGCGGGAGATCTATTTCCGTGACAAAGACATGATCCGACCGGGTGAGCTGGTCATACAAAAGAAACTGGCCCAGGTACTTACCCGGTTGTCGGAAGAAGGAAGCAAATACTTTTATCACGGCGAATTTGCCAGGAACTTCTGTGCAGTCGTGAAACAGGCAGGTGGTATTGTTACTGAAGAGGACTTTGCCCGCTATCAGCCGATGGTTCAGGATACCGCCAAAGGAAAGTACCGCGACTACACGATTGAGGCCGCTCCTTCACCGGATTTCGGTGGCGAGGTGATCATTGAGTTTATGCAAATGGCCGAGTATTTTGACTTTAAGAAATTCGGCCCGATTCATACGAGTTATGATTCCACTCTGAAGTCCATGCAAATCCTGGGTGAAGTGATTACTACGCACTTCCGCGAGGGATTGATGGGAAAGAAAGCCCCGGTGGAAAAGCGATTGTCTAAAGCATTTGCCGAAGAGCGATACAACAAATTATCGGGTAAGCCCATGGGTCTCATGGATCCTCCCCGACCTGGCAGTAATCACCTCACGGTTATTGACGCGCAAGGCAACGTAGCCACGGTATTGCATTCGGTGATGGCACTGCCCTGGTCCAACACACTCTATGTTGATGGAGTAAGTATTTGTGCGCCCATCGGTCATTACGCTTCTGGTTTACCTGAACCCGGAGCCCGCATGTTTGCAAGGGTTGGCCCCAACATGTTTATCCGGGATGGCCGTGTGGTTCTGGCTTCGGGAAGCCCGAGTGTTTCTCTGCTGGAGAACATATTTCAAAATACTGTCAACATACTGGATTTTGGCATGAAGCCTGAAGAGTCCGTTCATTTGCCACGGTTCGGAGGGAACTCAATCTCAGACCCGACGAAGATGCTGATGGAGAATGACTATGGCCCCGCCATAGTTGCCCAATTGGAAAAACTCGGGATGAAGTTTGACAAGGTGCGACCCTGGCAATGGCACCTGGGCTCTTTTGAAGGAATTTATATTGATCCTGCCACCAGGGTAGCTCATGCCTGTGGTGATCCCCGAAGGGCTGGACAAGCCAAAGCAGTTTAAAGGTTCACCGCTGCTGGCAGTGGTCGCCCGGACATTTGTAGTTCACTGGCATCGGGCATTTGATTGGGTATAAGGATTTCCACCTTGGTACCGGCATTCACTTTGCTGCTGATGGCTACTGTGCCGCCCAGCGAGGAGACCTGACTTTTGATCAGGAATAATCCCAAGCCCTTCCCTTTATGTTCCATATCAAACCGTTGGAACGGCTCGAGGACTTTCTTGGCATGTTGCTGCATGTCGAAACCCTTTCCATTGTCTTTGATAACAATCTGACAGTAACTGGAGACCGGGTAAAAAGACAATTCAATCCTGGGAACCCTGTCCGGCGCACGGTGGCTGATGCAGTTGGAGATCAGGTTGAAAAGTATGTTATCAACATAGCCCGGCACAGAGCATAAGAACTTCATTCCGGTTCGCACCCGGAAGTCAATCTGAAATCGCACTATTTCTTGTTTGAAGCGGCTTTGCAGTGATACGGCTAACTGATTAAGATCAATGGGAACTGTCTTTTCATGGGAGATGTCCTGTATGCTGATAATTTGATTGAGGTCACTGATGATGTTGTCCAGATCCCTTCCGGCTTCAACCGTTTTGTTGAGTACGGTGAGGTTGGTAGGATCATTGAGGTTAGTCCGGTTGAAAATGTTGGCCAGTCCCAATAAGCGCGCTACGGGTGACCGCAGGTTATGCGCAATGATGAAGTTAAATTGCTCCAGTTTATGAACCTGGAGCCTGAGCATCTCATTGCTTCTGGCGAGTTCTTCGGTGCGTTGGTGAACGGCAGCTTCCAGGGTTCGGTTGTGGTCTTCGATCAGGTTTCTCTGCCTTCGGTTTTCCTCCTGTTGTCGGAGAAGCACCTGGTTTTGTTGGGATAATTGCTGTGTCCGTTCTGTTACGTTGAGTTCAAGCACCCGGCGTTGATTTTCAATAATCTGGATATTCTCCCGTTGAACAGCCATGTGCTGGGCACGAATAACATTGAAGCGGTATCCCAGCGTAAGCGAGAAGACGGCCGTTTCCCAGACCATGGCTCCTGCTACCAGATAAGCTCGTACAAACTCACTGTAGAATACCCCCTGCATCATCAGCGAGTAAATAATCGAACAGATCATGAGCGGTACCCAGCCGATCATAAACAGGTAAACAATCTTATCACGGTCCAAAATTCGTCGGGTCACAATCAAAATCAGGTAGGCCGGAACAGTAAGGTTCATAACATACACATACCCCATGGGCAAGGGGTCCGTAAAGTTGCTCAGGCTCACGATAGCCGTGTACGAGATAAGTATTAATGAAAACTTGTGATACGCTGGTTGGGTGCGACGTACTTCGAGAATATTATTTACAAATAACAACCAGGTGAAATAGAGAAAACCTACCGCAAAGCGACCAGTGGAATTGTGCCAGGGTTCGTCGGGCCACAGCCATTCAAAGGAAAAGCCGGTGGAATACATCAGGTAGTTGATGGCCGAAAACACATAGGCTACATAATAGGCGTAGGTGATGTCACGGGTCATCAGTCCGAGACACGCATTGTACAGCAGCATGACAAAGGCCATTCCGATCAAAGCCAACACCACGAGTTCTTCACGCCGAATATCCGACAGTATTGGCTTTAATTCCCCTATTCTGGCACTTATCCAGAAAGGTTGATCGATGGTGCGGATGGCTCCAAAAATGGTAACAGGAAATTTCGCACCGTGCAATTCCACGGGAAGCAGGTAGTGAATGCTCGCAATGCCCCTTGACTTAAAGGGTTGTGTTGTGCCTGTGTGATGTATAAGAACAGGTTCGCCACCTTCTTCCTGACTGTAAATCCGGATATCCTGCAAATAGGCGTTGGTAAATTCAATGTATTGGGGATGCCCGTCACTGTTTTCTATCCTGAAACTTATCCAAACAGTACCGTCAAATCCTGTAAAGTTCGGAACAGATACCGGTAATTTTTGAAACTGTTGTCGACGCAAATGTGCTGGCATTTCCAGGGCTGTGGCCTTCCCGGTAGAATCAAGGTAATACGTAATCAATTGATCGAGCGACTCAACATGGCTTTCGGAGGTATGATGTACCACACGCACCTGAGCTAATGAAGGAAGCTGGAGCAGAAGAAAAATACAATATGTGAGAACGATCCTTACCATTTCGCGAGACTACGCTGGTCTAGGGCACAACATTAGCTGCGGCGGTTTGTCTTTATTATGATTTTTGTTGGGTTACCAGAAAATCTTTGTTTCCTGTATGGTCTGCTGTCGTTACTATTTCGCCTGATTTGGGTATAGGGATCACTATTTCGACTTCGGTCCCGATTCCCTCTTTGCTTTGGATGTATACATGGCCCCTTAAAATAGCCGCCTGTGTCTTCACCATGAATAGCCCCAGCCCCTTGCCCGTTGTTTCAAGGTCAAAGCGCTGAAACGGTTCAAAAAGTTTGTCAGCATATTTCTCCCGATCAAACCCTTTGCCATTGTCCCTGACCAGAATTTTGTAGTTCGAGGTGGTTGCCGTTACCCGAACCAGGATGCGTGGTATACGTTCCCGGTGGCGGTGTTTCAGGCTGTTGGAGATCAGGTTGCTGAGTATGCTGTCGATGTAGGCAGGGACGGTGCGCATCAGGGTGGTTCCTAATTGGATTTCAAGAACGGCCCGGGTTTCTTCAAACTCTGCTGCGTATCGCGTCTTGATCTTATTGATGAGATCAGTCAGGTTGACCTCTATAACTTTTTCTTCCTTGCCCTGTTGCATGTTGAGGATGTCACCCAGATCATTGATGACCTTGTCGAGATCATTGGCAGCTTCACTGGTTTTTTCCATGACCACTTCATTAACGGGATCAGACAGGTTATCCCGGTTGAAGATGTTTGAAAGGCCCAGCAACCTGGCGACGGGTGAACGCAGGTTATGCGCAATGATAAAGTTGAACTGTTCCAGTTTATGCATTTGCCCGCGCAGCACGGAGTTACTTTCTTCCAGTTGCATCGTCCGTTGGTCCACGGCAGCTTCGAGTTGGCGGTTGTGACTTTCAATAATCCGTTGCTGCTCCTGGTTTTCAAATTGTCGTTGTACCAATTCCTCGTTTTGCCGCATGATCTCACGCGTACGTTCCTCCACCTTAGCCTCCAGCATTCTATTGTGATCCTTTACCATTCGGATGTTCTCCTGTTCCATGGCCAGTTTCTGCAGGCGAAATACATTGTACCGGTATCCAAGCGCCAGCGAAAACACGGTAGCCTCCCACGCCATGGAAACACCTACGCCGTGAGTGAGCAGAAATTCATTATAAAAGATCCCGCGCATAGCGAATGTATATATGACAGATGTGGCCAGTACGGGTACCCAACCAATCAGAAACAAATACGCCAGAATAAACTTTTTTCTTAATTGATAGATCAGCAAAACCAGAACATACATTGGCGCCAGGGTGGCGAGGAGATTGACCACGGCGATCATTTTCGGGTAATGAATAAAAAAGTCAAGCGTGATCACGGCCATCATGCCAAATAACAAATAGGAAAACTGATACAGCCGGGGCACCACTTTCCTGGCTGACATCACCTGATTGGCAAATACCAATAATGTGAAAAAGACAAAGGAAACCGGAAACATGCTTTGGTTCCATTTTGGATCATTGGGCCAGAACCATTCGAAGAGCAGAGAATTGGTAAAGAGCAGGTAAAGAATAGCCGAAAACACGTACACGACATAGTACACATAGATGATGTCTCGTATGAAGAAGTACAATACCAGATTGTAAAATAACATCACAAATAAGATGCCCAGGATGAATATATTGAGCAGTTGAGACTGGCGTTCTTTATTCAGGATTACCCAACGATCGCCTACCTCCAGGGGTACCCAAAAAGGCTGGTACATCTTCCCCATCAGGGTGATGGTTTTGCCTCGTTCTACAGGCAGCGGTATCATGAAGTTGGTGCCACTGATGCCGCGGGTCTCATACAACCTGGAAAACCCGGTATTCGCCAGGAGTTGTGGTCCATGGGATGTGATGGCATAAATATTCAGCTGCGGGGTATAGGGATTGGCGATCCGTAGGTAGAGCGGATTATTGGTTTCATTCTTAACCAAAAGCCGAAACCAAACGGTGCCCGGCTCTTCGATGAAATTGGGAACATCAACAAGGGCGGGCTTGAATTGACTTTGATAGGCTTCACTGTTCAGTTGCTCAAGGTTTAACTGATTAGTAGTATCTATGAAGAATGACACCTTTTGTTTGGCCAACCTTACCTCGGAGGAATTGATCTTGAGCGTATCTGGCCATGGTGCCTGTGCGCCAACCAATAGTGGAAGTACCACCATCCCCAACCAAAGACCAAACGACTTCATTATCTGAACCGGTCAAAAAGGTACTTAGAAGCCATGCCACGCCGAATGAGAATTTCGACGAACTGCCATGGTAAGTTCACTTTTATCTAACCTCTTTAGGTTGATTTTTGTCATATAGTGTCCTAAGAATTTTCAGGTTGACCAGGAGGCCCTTAAACTTGTGAATAACCCTCTGCTTATGAACCGTTACCTATGTGTACTCATTTTGCTACTTAATAGCCTGGTTATCACATCATTTGGACAAACAATTACCCTGACCGCCCCTCCTAATGGCAACAACCAGAAAAGCGTGGTCAGCCAGTCGATTGGACTTGTAACAGCCACCTTTACCTATCGTGGGCCCGACGTTCATTCTCCTTCCGGTGAAGACCGCAAAGGGCACATTTGGGGCGAACTGGTACACTATGGGCTGAAAGACCCTGACGGTTATGGCACGTCGCTGGCATCCCCCTGGCGCGCCGGATCCAATGAGATCACCACCTTTTCTGTTTCGCACGATGTAAAGATCAATGGCAAGGACCTGAAGGCAGGTACCTATGGCGTATTCCTCTTGCTTGACAAGGATGGTCCATGGACATGGATATTCAATAAGAACACCACCAGTTGGGGCGCCTATTACTACAATGCCAATGAAGATGTTTTGCGTGTGCAGGCAACACCTCAGGATGCGCCATACACGGAGTGGCTCACGTATGGCTTTGATGACCGCCAACTGTTGTCGGCACAAGCCTATCTCCAATGGGAGAACAAGCGAATCGGATTCAAGATTGAAGTACCAGATGGTATGAAATTGTACGTCGACCAGATTCGCGCCGAACTAACCAGCTATGCAGGCTTCAACCCAGCCAACTGGATCAGGGCTGCCCGCATATGTTTGGGTAACAAAATCAACCTCGAAGAAGCCGTGACCTGGACGGACATTGCCATGAACAATGAACGATTCAATGGGCAAAAGACCTTCGATGCCATGAAGCTTAAGGCCGATCTCCTTACCGCACTCAACCGCGTACCGGATGCTGATGCCGTGATGACAGATGCGCTTACACTCAACCCGTCCGTCAATGACCTGCACCAATATGCCAGGTCTCTTCAGGCGTCAGGCAGAAACGACAAAGCGCTGGCCATCTTCAAACTCAACCGCGAAAGACATCCGGAAGATAAGTTCATGACGTTTGTAGGACTTGCCCGTGGATATACGGCACTTGGGAATAAGAAAGAAGCCATTCGCAATTGGGAGACAGCCCTCAAGAATATTCCAACTGACCAGCAGGGTAATCTTCCGGCTTATCAGGAAGAGCTCAAAAAACTTAAGCAGTAGTTTCTGGTGATACCACCCTGGGAAGAAGCCCGTAAAAAGGCGGATGAGATAGAAGCGTGTCTTCGATCGATAAACCGATGGCAGGCGGAGCCACTCCCCGATCATCTGTTTGAAAACATGGGACCATTCGGATCAAGTACGATGAGCTTTGATCAATGGATTCAGTTCGTTCTGGTACCCACCATCCGGGATATCGTCAGGGAGCAGGCCTCCTTTCCACCCTACAGTCAGGTGGGGGTGTATGCTGTGAGAACCCTGGATGGTGACACGGAAGCACAGCCGTTGGTGACCTTGCTTTCTGAATTGGACATGCTCATAGGTTCTGAACCAACATATCAAACCGGAGAGCCACCTGTACTGGGGGCTGTGGCAGACCTATCGTTTTCAAAGGAGATATACGATGAAATTGAATCTTTGCAGTCCATTGATCTGGCCACTCTTGACAAGAAATTGACTTCACTCGTTGAGTTCGCTAAAAACCTCCCGCCGGAGCGCTGCCACGAGTTGGCCAACTTACTTTTCCATGCAGAGTCCCAAGCTCAGCCTGCCATCCGGCGCCTGAAGATCAACAAGACTGCCCTTCGGGTACGGGGCTGATATTATAGCAGGCTTTCACCATTGGCATCGGTGGTCAGGACCTCCGAGAGGTGATCGAAGAATGGTCGGATCTGTTTAAAGTGCGTACTGATCGACTTCTGGAAATCATTGGAAATCACCTCTTTATCGCTAAAGCTGTGCTCGAACCAAAATTGCTTATACCGCAATAAATCAATAGCAGGATGCTCTCTGGAGTAACCTTGGGGTGAGGTCATTAATTGGTCCCCCTGCATCGCGCCGAAAGATTTTACAAGCCCGGGACGCTTCAACAACTTTCGCCATTCATCGTGGTTAAGGTCAATGTCCTGCCTGATCCGTCGCAGATCATCAGGTTGGGGATAGGAGAATCCGCACGCGATTCGGGATGCTCCAGGCTTGATCCAATAATAATATCCGCCCCGGAGGTATGGTTTTCGTCTCTTCAGGTATCCCGAAAATCTGGGATTGTATGGTGTTTTGTCCTTTGAAAACCTGACGTCGTTGTAGATCCGGTATAGACTTTTCTTTCCCGACGGTGTTTCAATGTCATCGTGAACGTTCATGGTGGCGATCAGGCCATCCACGAATTCAATCATGTTGTTGCGTGCCGCTTCGTATTTGTTGCGATGGCGTTCGAACCATTCCCGGTTGTTGTGGCGGGATAAGTCGCCTAGAAACTGCAACGTATCTTTTGATATGGGTGTTTTCACGGTGTAAAATGGCGGATGGTTTACTGTTTTTCAAGACAGATTCTGGGTATATTTCCTTATTAAAATAAATGGGCGCAACTGCACAAACCAGGGTAGTTATTGTAGGCGGTGGATTCTCCGGAATTGCTGCAGCGAAAGCACTGCATCAAAGCAATATACCTTTTATCCTCCTCGAGGCCCGGGATCGCCTGGGAGGCAGAACATACACCAGACAGCTGGATGGAAAACAATATGTAGATCTCGGTGGACAATGGATTGGTCCCACCCAGGACCGCATGTATGAACTGGCCCGGGAACATGGAATCGGGTGGTACGATACCTATAACGAAGGAAAAAACCTTCTCGACCTGAATGCGAAGCTGCGAAGCTACACGGGCTTGATCCCCAAAATGGATGTGCTATCTCTGATTAACATTGATTATGTGCTGAAGAAGCTGGAACGGTTGGCAAGAAAAATTTCAGTAGACAGCCCCTGGTCTCATCCGGCCGCGCAACGTTGGGACAGTATTTCGTTGGAAGCATTTGTGCGAAAGCACTGCTGGACCCGAAACTGTTATAAAGTAGTACGGGCCGGACTTGAGACTGTGTATGCCTGTGAAGTGAATGAGTTATCACTGTTGCATGCCCTGTTTTATATCCGCTCAGGAACCAATCTCAACAACTTATTAAGTATCGAACAAGGTGCCCAGCAACACCGGCTTGAAGGTGGCATGCAGCCCCTCGCAGAAAAGATGGCTGAACCTTTCCGGAACTCCGTTTATCTGAATGCGCCGGTACGTTGTATTCGCCATACACCATCAGGTGTTACCGTTGAGGCTGAGGGGCATATCATTACAACCCAACGGGTAATTCTTGCGGTCCCTCCTGTTTTGATATCAGCCATTCAGTTTAGCCCCCAACTTCCCCTGCGCAAAAATCAATTGCTGCAAAAGATGTCCATGGGCATCGTGGGAAAAGTACTGGCCATATATCCAAGACCATTTTGGCGAACCGATGGTTTCAGTGGTCAGGTGGTTGCTGATGAGCACGCCCCGTTTCAAACACTGTTTGATGCATCACCGGCACATGCAGAGTGGGGCGCGTTGATGGCGTTCTGTATTGCAGACCGGGCCAGGGATTTTTTCTCCAGGGAAGAGGCTGAACGCAGGAAACTCACCCTCACAACATTTGCCCGTTATTTTGGCGAGCAAGCTGCTACACCACAACATTATGTCGACCATTGTTGGGCCAACGAAGCTTGGACCCAGGGATGTTATGCTGCACTCTACCCCACTGGTGCCTGGACGAACTTTCAGGATACACTGGCAGCGCCAGTTGGTCCGATACATTTTGCCGGCACCGAGACATCAAAGGTGTGGTATGGCTACATAGAAGGTGCAGTTCGGGCCGGTGAGCGTGCCGCAGAAGAAGTAAAAAATGCACTGGTATGACCCGGGTGATACTCATTGTGGTGGCCCTGTTGTTTCTAAGTTGGGGGCTTTGGTGCAAAATGGGCAGACTGCCAGTGCACCGGTCACCTGACCTGGTTTTGGATGTTGTCGAGAGCCTGGGTGATTCAAAAATCTGCGATAAAAACATTGTTGGCATCCAGCCATTCATGATAGTAGAGGATTACCTCAGCGCTGATGCTTTTGAAACCAAGATGGATGGATATTTAAAGCAGGCGCAGGCAGCAGGATACCTCCATGAAAAGACAGTTGTGCTTTTGCCGGAATACCTCGGCACCTGGTTGTTGCTAGCCGGAGAAAAAAACATGCTGGCCCGACAAGAAACCATGGGTTCTGCCATGCCATGGCTGATCATCAGTAATCCGTTTCGGTTTTTGTCAGCCTGGTGGCATGCCGGGCAGGCACAGGATCGCCTGACGATGGCCCTCTTCCGCATGAAGGCCAATGAGATGGCGCAGTCATACCATCATACATTCAAACACCTGGCCATACATTACCATACCACCATTGTGGCCGGATCAATCATATTGCCTGGCCCGACGGTGATCCGTGATTCTATTGTGATCGACGACACCCGACCACTATACAATGCCTCCTTTGTATTCATGCCCGACGGTCGTGTAGCCGGATCTCCTGCCAGGAAAGTATTCCCCACTAGTGAAGAACTACCATTCCTCGCTTCAGCAAGTGCAAGTGAGTTGCCGGTATTTGATTTGCCCATAGGCCGAACCGCGATACTCGTGTGCGCAGACTCGTGGTATCCTGCAGTTTATGAAGAAGCATTGCGCAAGAGCGCAGAGGTCGTGCTGGTTCCGTCCTATTGCCCGGGCGCCGGCAGCATGGACAAACCCTGGCTTGGGTACAGCGGAAGTGAAGCTCCTGATGATGTAGCCTTGACCGACGTGGGCAAGATCACGGAAGGACAAGCTTGGTCAACCTATGCCCTGGAGGGACGGCTACATAGATCCGGGGCTACCATCGCGGCCAATGTTTTTTTGCATGGCAGACTTTGGGATCTGGATTCAGATGGCCAGTCTGTTTTTATGTTGCAGGGAAAGAAACAGGCCACTGAGCCATCTCAACGGGCTGGAATATGGAACCTCTGTTGGTGAACTATGTGTGATACCCTGCTGGCACTTC
>DNZD01000159.1 GCA_003504855.1 Cytophagales bacterium | reverse complement strand
TGCTATCAGCTGGCAGGACCAAAGAATTATCAGGCCCGGTGAGTTACGAATACGTGAGTAGCCAGCCGAATTGATCGAACCAAAGCTTGCTGATCGATGGTGTAATCAATGTTGTTTTTCTCCAGGGTATCCAGCAGCACTTCAGTTGGAATATTACCCACCAACTCATCTTCGGCCATCGGGCATCCGCCAAAGCCAAGAAGGGCTCCGTCCATCCGGCGACAGCCTGCCTCCAGGGCGGCTTGAATCTTACTTACGGCGGAACCGGCTCTGGCATGAAGGTGTACGCCCGTTTCAAGGGATGGAAATTCCTGCCTTAAACCTGAGAACAAGGTGCCGATCTCCTGCGGAGTGGCCATACCGATGGTGTCCGCCAGCGATATGACCGATACGCCTATGGACTGCTGTGCTTTAACCATGTCCGCCACCTTCTCCGGGCTGTAGGGATCGCCGTAAGGATTGCCGAAGCCCATGCTCAAATAAGTTACCAGCACCTTGTTGGATCTCACACAGTTTTGATGGATATCATCGACCAACCGCAGCGCCTCAGCGATCGATTGGTTGGTGTTCCGCTGCTGGAAAGTCTCAGACAAAGACAAGGGAAAGCCCAGGTAATCAACCACCGGATGCTGACAAGCTTCCTGAGCTCCCCGCAGATTGGCAACAATGGCCAGGATACTTGTTGTCGAATGGCTTCGGTCAAGCCGATCCAACACGGCAGCCGTATCACGCATTTGCGGAATGGCTTTCGGAGAAACAAAACTTCCAGCATCAATTGTATCGAAACCAACATCCAGCAAAGACTGGATATAGGCCACCTTAACATCAGTTGGGATAAATGCAGATAGTCCCTGCATGGCATCGCGGGGACATTCGATTACTTTCATGGTTGTAAATCTCTCAAATAATTCATGTAATCCATACCGTCAATCGCCATCAAATTACCCATTCATCTCCGCAGTTAGCATTTTTTTTTGTTCCTTGGTTGTCGAATATGATCCGCATCGAGAAACAAGTTTCCCTCAAGCAACTGAATACCTTTGGCATTGATGTGAAGGCTGCCTTCTTCACTTCCATTGAACAACCGGCTCAACTGGGAGAACTTATTCAGGATCCTCTCTTCCACCAACGCCGGCTCATCCTTGGCGGAGGCAGCAACCTGCTCTTTATGGGCGACTTTGATGGACTCGTTATTCATTCCTGCATCAGCGGGATCGGGGTCGTTGAAGAAACAGATGATTGGGTTTTAGTGAAAGCCGGCAGTGGTGAGTCCTGGCATGGGCTTGTTTTACATTGCCTCAAACATCAGTGGGGTGGATTAGAGAACTTATCATTGATTCCCGGTACAGCAGGTGCAGCACCTTTGCAGAATATTGGTGCCTATGGTGTTGAAGTCAAAGACGTGATTGAATATGTTGATACCATCGACCTTTCCACCGGACAGTCAAATCGATTCAGCAACAAAGAATGTCAGTTTCAGTATCGCGAAAGTGTTTTTAAGCGTCCCGATAAAAAAAATATTTTCATTTCAAGTATTACTTTAAGGTTAACCAAAAAGAATCATGCGTTAAAGACCCAATACAGTGCATTGCAGGAGGTACTTCAACAGCATAAAATCATTACACCAACCATTCATGACATTAGTCGTGCAGTGATTGCTGTGCGACAAAGCAAGTTGCCTGATCCGCGTGAAGCAGGTAATGCCGGCAGCTTCTTTAAGAACCCAACCATTGCGTTGACCCAGTATGATTCCATTCGTGAGCATTATCCCAAAATACCATCATATTACGTTGACAATCAATACGTTAAAATACCTGCAGGGTGGCTCATTGAGCAATGTGGATGGAAAGGATTTACGCGCGATGGTATTGGTGTTCATCCAAGACAAGCATTGGTGTTGGTGAATTACGGAAATGGAAATGGTCGTAAGATTTATGAGTTGGCGATGGAGATTCAGTCATCTGTGAATGAGAAATTCAACATTCAATTATCTCCGGAGGTAAACATCATTGCATGATGAAGTGATGATCAATTGCAAGTGCAAAAAGTTCATGAGTGAACTATGGATTTTTATGAGACTTTCAAAAAAAGTGTCAAAAATTTTTGCAACTAATGATTTTATATTAAATTCGAATACGTTTAATAATTAGTTAACCAAAAAATTTTAAACGCTATGGCAAAAAAAGCAAAGAAAGCTGCTAAGAAAAAAGCAGCTAAGAAAAAGAAGAAATAGGTTACTCCTATCTTCTTACAAAGGGAAGCGATCCAGGATTGCTTCCCTTTTTGTTTTCACAGCAATTCAAAAACAAGGTGTGTTTCAAGTGACCGTCTTTCAGGCGAAAATGAGTTTGCAGGGTAAAAAACGGCATGAAATCAATTCCAGTAGTGTTTTGACGGCAACGGTTGCGTAAAATAAAGTAGTACAATACTTGTTTGCCGGGGTCTGTACGATCTAATTTTGCGCTACCAAACACATAAACCATGGCCAAAGCAACACCAGCCAAAGCAACTTCGAAGCCTGCCGAGAAAGAAGTCAAAGCGAAGAAGGCCCCCGTTACCAAAAAAACGGCAACACCGAATGAACTGATCGTAGCCGCCTGCGAGGTTTCACTAGCCAAGCTCAACCAATTAGGTATCGAGCATGAACTCCAGGCTGAAATCAACTGGTGCCTCGGAAGTTTTCAAAACGATGGTAACCCGATTGGACTGTATCACATGGCCGAGCGCTCATTGATTGTCTTTAAGACTGAACAAGCCAAGAAAACCAAAGGAGTAACTGCTACGCTCATCAAGGACCTGGAGAAAGCCCTTCAAAGCCGCTGATCAAATCATGTGGGTGACGTTGGCGAGCGCACCAGCATAGCGCTTACAGGAGACTCCAAATCGATTCAGGAATTCAACTCCTTCGTCGGAAGGCAAACCCTTATGCTCGGCATAGGAGTTCAGGTAAATTACGTGTCGGATACCCATGCTGTAGATAATTCTGGCGCAAGCCAGGCACGGGGACAGCGTGACATATAGTGTCGCATCCTCAACGGAGGTCTTATTCTTTACTGCGTACAGGATGGCATTTTGCTCGGCATGAATGGCGAGCGAACATCCACCTTTGGAGTCACGGGGGCAGCCTGCCTCCGGCCACTCCTCATCACAATTGTGCGTACCCGAAGGTGGACCGTTGTATCCAATGGAAATGATGCGGGTGTCCTTGGTCAGGACAGCCCCAACATGTCGCTTGATGCAATGGGAGCGCTTGGCCAGATTTACGGCCAGTTCCATGTAAATATCGTCGAAGGCAGGTCTCACGGGTGTGCAAAGTAAAGAATGGAACCAAAATTCTTATTTTTGAACGAAACTTTGCTCATGAAATTTACCCACGTCACCCTCCTGCTCTTACTTCCCCTGTTCTGTCAGGGCCAGGAAATGGTGTCTCCCCGTCCGAGTCCGCTGGCGATGGTTCAATCACGTTACAAAGACACTTACCTGAAAATTACCTATTCCCAGCCCAGCAAACGTGGTCGCACTGTATTTGGTGGCCTCGTGCCCTGGGACGCGGTTTGGCGCACCGGTGCGAACGAAGCTACCGAAATAACCTTAACCCGCGATATCAAAATCAACGGCATGGATCTAACAGCAGGGACCTACAGCCTGTTCACGATTCCCCATCAGAACAAATGGTCGGTCATTTTCAATAACGACCTCGGTTTATGGGGTGCTTACAACTATAATCCCAAACAGGATGTACTTCGATTCGATGTTCCATCTACCCGCTCCCGGGATGT
>DNZD01000102.1 GCA_003504855.1 Cytophagales bacterium | reverse complement strand
TGCTCTGGGTGAATATGCGCTGGTTGATGGCAAACAATACCACAACCACCGCCAATGGAATCAGGAGGTACCGGAGGTAGCGTCGATTTTCACCGAGGTCGATGCTGTTTTCAAAACTGTAATTGGAAAAGAGAATGGCCTTTTGTTCAAGGCTCGCATCGAGAAGTGCGGTGCGGCCACCCTGTGCGTGCGCCAATTGCAAAAAATTGACGAGGCGATCCTGAATACCCGGAAAATGCCGGCCGATAATTCTTGCACTTTGTTCTTTTCCGATACCGCGGCCAGCCAGCCAGAACGCCAGTGGTTGGCGGAGGAAACGGAAGAGACAATAACCAACAACACCAAAGAAGAGCAGGAACAGCACGAAGCGTGCTTCTTTGCCCAGCCAGAGATTATACTCCAGCATGGTAGCCAGGAGAAAGTACCCCAGCACAAACGTCAATGAGAGCAGTGTACCCCGAAGAAAAAGATTGAGGTAATACTTCTTTCGGAAGGAGGCAATTTTATCGTCGACGGCAGAAACCAGGTTGCCCATGCAAGTGGAAACGAAAGTGCGGTCCCGTTAGTTTAGCGAATCGATAAAGATAAGCATACGGCAAGCCAATTCTAACGAATCGGGGACTGACGGCTCAGGAAATACTGCTGTTAAAGGGAGACCAACCAAGTTCGTGTTGAAAGTATTCCAGCACATGCATTTTCAGGAGCTTCTCCTGTTCCAGCAGATCAAAGCGAGGGAGTTTTTTCACCAGTTTCCAATGCGGCCAACCCTCAGCATCGAGGCCCTCCAGTTCATAGTAGCCTGAAAAGCTCAGGCATTTGCAGATAGCAATGTGCATCAGGTCCTGTTTTTGCTCTTTGGAGAAAGTTTTAGGCCCCTGCCCCAGCTCCTGTACACCAATCAAGAACAAGACCCCGTTAAGGTCCTTGGGTTTTTGACCCAATCGCTCTTCTAATTCATCGAGGAGTCGCTGCCAGTTTCGGTCCAGCTCAAGATCGCGCTTAAACATGATTCAGCGCCTCCCAGAATTCGAAAGCACGTCGCAGGTGGGGAATAACAATGGTTCCACCAATAAGCGTGGCGATGCCCATGGCTTCATTGACTTCTTCAGTGGTCAAACCAATCTCTTTGCATTTGCCCAGGTGGTACTTGACGCAATCATCACACCGGAGGACCAGTGAACAGGTGAGCCCGATCAATTCTTTTGATTTTACATCCAGCGCACCGGGTGCATAGGCATTCGTATCCAGGTTAAAGATCCGCTTAATGATCAGGTTGTCGGCGTCGGCAATCTTCTCATTCATTTTGGTGCGGTAATCGTTGAATTGCTTTACGATATCCATTGGTTAAATTTTAAAGCCTTCCGGTTTCAAACCCAAAGGTATATCAAATGAAATTGGTAAAAACGGCACTAAACGACTTCATTTCATTGCTCTTCCCGAATTATTGTCTGGCATGTGCCGGCGCCATGGTGAAAGGCGAGGTGACAGTGTGCACGAGATGCCTGACTGAATTGCCCAAAACCAGCTATCATTTGCGTTCGGATAACCCGATCAAAAACCGATTGCTCGGTAGGCTACCCCTGCGTTATGGTTGGGCCTATCTCCGGTTTCGAAAGAGTGGCATTGTACAACACCTCATGCATCAACTCAAATACAACAACTGTCCTGAAGTTGGCATTCGCCTGGGGATGGCTTATGGACATGAGATTATTGAAACCGGAATGCCATGTCCATTTGATGTGATTGTTCCGGTGCCCTTGCACGCTACCCGCCAACGTCAGCGTGGATACAATCAGGCTGCAAAATTTGCAGAGGGACTAAGCGAGGCATTATCAATACCCTGGGATGAAAGCATCACCATGCGGAGCCGGGCAACTGCTACGCAGACCCGTAAATCGAAAGCAGATCGTTGGGAAAATGTTCGCGATGTGTTCATCATAAAAAGGGGCACAGCGATAGAAAAAAAGCGGATTTTGCTGGTCGATGATGTCATTACCACCGGCGCAACACTGGAGGCTTGTGGTCAGCATCTGTTGCGATGTGGATGCGCTGAATTGAGTATTGCGTGTTTGGCGGAGGCCCAGTAAACGCAATGGCAATAAAAAAGCCCTTCGTATGAAGGGCTCTCTTAATTTGATTTGAATTTCTTAGTTCGAACCGGCACGGATCATCGCGCAACGGAAACCGATGGTTGCGGTAGATGAATCCTGATCCAGGAATCGGCGTGTACCAGGGGACATCCAGTAAGCAACATCTTTCCAGCTACCACCTTTGTACACACGGGTCTTATCGCTAATGAGGGAGATAAATCCAGTCGGGTTATTTTCTACCCAGTCTCCTTCAACACCCTTAACAGGTTTCTTGGCTTTAGCTGGATCCATTTTCGGATTCTTCAAACGCCATTGGTTGTCATACTTGGTTCCGTCATCGAGGAAACCATCACGACGCATTGGGTTGAGATCATCGAAGTCCTGGTAAGACAAAGGACGATAGATATCCATTACCCACTCGCTCACGTTACCGGCCATGTTGTAGAGACCGTAGTCGTTAGGGGGGAATTCATATACATAAGATGTAATCAAAGCACCATCATTGAGGCGGCCTGCGATACCCGCATAGTCACCACGTCCACGCTTGAAGTTTGCAAGGAAGAAACCCATCTGTTTGCCATACGGGTTACGAAGTGCGTGACCATCCCAGGGATAAATCCGTTGGTGGGTCTGCATTTCTTCCAACCACTGAGTTCCGATAAGGGCCTGAGCGGCATATTCCCATTCAGCTTCTGTAGGCAGGCGATAAGCGGGAATAACAACACCGGACTCCAAAGGAATGCGTCCACCGGCAGGAACTTCGGGAAGTTCAAGACCAGATTCTTTCTTTAATTGGTCGTTCACCTTGTCGGTGCGCCATTTGGCGTAACGATTAGCCTGGGTCCAGCTAACACCCACAACAGGGAAATAACGGAAGCCGGGATAACGCAGGTAATGGTCTACATAGGGGTCGTTGAATGCCAGCTTACCCACCCAAACGGTGGTATCAGGGCGAGCCGCCTGAAGCACTTCCTGAGAGCTATCCTTGCCCAACCAGTGCATATACTCCAACCAGTGAATATTGGCGATTTCAGTCTCATCCATGTAGAATGAAGCTACCGACACGGTACGTTCCACGTTGTCGCGGTAGGACATCACATCCTCTTCAAAGGAACCCATAACGGCCCTTCCGCCCTCTATGAACACGGTATTAGGGGCGTCGGGCTGGCCTTCGAAGGGCTTTACCTCAAAACCGCCGTTTTCCGTGTCATTATAGGGCAGATTGGTGGCTGTACTCATTTGGCCAGGATTTATGGCCGTACGTTCCCCACCGCCTTTTTTCCCGAAAGGGAGGAGTGAGCAGGACGCGAGTAAAAAAGTGCCGCCAACTACTGCATAACTTTTTATCTGCTTCATTTTTTCCATGTTATAATCTAAAGCAACCGCTAATATAAAAAGATAATTTCAAGTTTTCCAAACTCCCCCATTTCGTTACCCCCTCAAAACGAATCTTCTGACCCGGTATTGTGATACCTAAGGTTCAATTGGCGGCGCCAGTCTGACCAGTAAGGGGCTTCAATAACACCAATGCCTCATCAACCGATAAGATGTTTTCAATAATAAGGGATGGCTTGTTGCCGTGCTCTTTGAGGCGACATTGACGGGGGTGCTTTTGTACGAAGGCCAGCACGCGACCAAAGACATCCGACGTGAAGTAACTGTCTTGTTGGATAAATGTAGCTCGAAGCTTGCTGCTCTTGATGGTAATCTTGTCCATACCCAGCACCTCTCCTATCCAACGCAGCCGGACGGTTTGAATAAGTTCTTCGACGGAGGGAGGCAATGCACCAAACCGATCCTTAAGCGACGCGATGAACTCACTCAGGCCGGATTCATCTTTGATGTTGTCCAGCGTGGCATACAATTGAAGTCGTTCGCGCGTGCTACTGACGTAATTGTCTGGTATTAAAATTTCAAGATCAGTTTCGATGATACAATCAGGCACCAACAACTTTGCTTTTTCCGAAAGCTCTTCGGCAAACAGATCCTTGAACTCATCTTCTTTTAATTCCTGAATTGCATCATCGAGGATTTTATGATACGTATCGAATCCGAGATCAGTAATAAATCCGGATTGTTCGGCACCCAACAGGTTACCTGCCCCACGGATGTCCAGGTCGCGCATGGCTACTTTAAAACCATCGCCCAATTCAGAAAATTCTTCCAGGGCGGCAAGGCGTTTTCGCGAATCAGAGCTGAGCAGGGATGCGGGTGGGGTGAGTAAGTAACAAAAGGCTTTCTTATTGGATCGGCCTACGCGCCCGCGCATCTGATGTAAGTCGCTAAGACCAAACATATGGGCCTGGTGGATAATGATTGTATTGGCATTGGGGATATCCAGACCGGACTCAATAATATTGGTAGATACGAGGACGTCATATTCGCCTTCGATAAACCGCATCATGACCTTCTCCAGTTTGTCGCCTTCCATTTGTCCATGGGCGATGCCAATGCGGGCATCAGGAACAAGGCGAAAGATGACATTGGCAATTGACTCGATATCGCTTACGCGGTTGTGGACAAAGAAAACCTGTCCACCGCGCTTTAACTCATAACTCACCGCATCGCGGATGATGCGTTCATCATAAGCATGCAACTCAGTGGTGACGGGCTGACGATTAGGTGGTGCCGTTGCGATGATGCTCAGGTCGCGGGCGCCCATCAAAGAAAAATGCAGGGTTCTGGGAATCGGCGTTGCGGTAAGTGTAAGGACATCCACGTTTACACGCAGCTCTTTGAGCCGATCTTTCACCTTGACCCCAAATTTTTGTTCTTCGTCGATGATGAGCAAGCCGAGATTCTTGAATTCAACATCCTTGCTGACAATGCGGTGTGTGCCGATGAGGATATTGATTGACCCGGCTTTGGTGTTCTGCAGGATTTCTTTGATCTGCTTTTCAGACTTGAAGCGGGAGACGTAGTCAATTTTGACCGGGAAATTCGCGAGGCGTTCTGAAAACGTGCGAAAATGCTGCATAGCAAGAATGGTGGTGGGGACCAGCACCGCGATTTGCTTCCCATCGCCGCTGGCCTTAAAGGCGGCCCGAATGGCCACCTCGGTTTTACCAAACCCGACGTCACCACAAACCAGGCGGTCCATGGGATGCGGCTTCTCCATATCCTTTTTTACATCCTCTGTAGCGGATGCCTGGTCAGGGGTATCTTCATATAAGAAAGAAGACTCGAGTTCTGCCTGAAGAAAACTGTCCGGAGAAAATGAAAAGCCAGGCGATGTCTTTCGTTTCGCGTACAACTGAATGAGGTCACGCGCAATGTCCTTGACTTTCCCCTTTACTTTTGATTTTTTGTTCTCCCATTCATCCGTGCCCAGTTTGCTCACAACGGGCGGCGCACCTTCTTTGCCGGAATAGCGTGAAATTTTATGCAGAGAGTGAATGCTTGCGTACAACATATCGTTGTCGCGGAAGACCAGGCGTACAGCTTCCTGCTCACGGCCATTTACTTCCTTTTTCTCCAGGCCGGCGAACTTACAAATGCCGTAATCGATATGTGTGACAAAATCTCCTGGCTGCAGGGATTGCAATTCCCGGAAGGTAAGTGCCTTGGCTTTGCTGAATTTTTCTTTCGCTTTATACCGATGAAATCGTTCGAAGATCTGATGATCTGTGTAGCAAACAATTTTTAAAGCATGGTCCACAAACCCCTGACGCAAAGCAAAGTCGAGGGATTGAAAACGAAGATCAGGTTCGATTTCTTCAAAGACACCATGCAAACGATCAGATTGCCGGGATTGCTCGGCGGCGATGAAGTTAGCGTAACCATCCCGCTGGTGATCTACCAGGTTGCGAGCCAGCAATTCAAAATTCTTGTTGAAGGATGGCTGAGGTCCTGACCGGAATTCAAACGTTGTGGTGTTTGAGAAATAGGAGCGATGACCAAATTCAATAATCGGTGCATCTTTCAGGTTCGCCAGCCATGCCTGGGCAGATACAAAAAGATGTTCCGGTGAAAGGGCGAGTCCGGCTGCGCCACTTTCCTTAACAATATGATCAAAACGTTTGCTGGCTTTTTCGAAACACGTATCGAGCACATCAATAGTTAACTGAACGTCTTTTATCCATATACGCGTGGAGGTGGTCATGAACTCAGGCAACGATTGACGATCTTCCTGTACCAGTCGTGTTTGCACGTTGGGCATAAGACTGACTTTCTCCAGGGACTCAACAGACAATTGTGATCCGGGATCAAAGCTGCGGATACTATCCACTTCTTCGCCGGAGAGCTCTATTCGGTAGGGGAGTTCATGGGCAAAGGAGAACACGTCAATGATTCCTCCACGAACCGCAAAATTTCCAGCTTCGTAGACAAACTCTGTTTTCTCGAAATCGCTATCGTGCAGAAACTCCTCGAGGAATGTACGGTCCAGCTTTTGTCCACGCTGAATGATGAATGTATTGTTGGCCAGGGTCTTCTTGGTGATGACCTTTTCGGAAATGGCCTCGGGGTATGAAATGATGATTTGTGAGCCGGGATGGGCACTCAGGTGGTTGAGTGCCTCAGCGCGCATGAGCACATTGGCGTTTTCGGTCTCATCGTACTCGTAGGGCCGTTTGTACGACATGGGAAACAGGAAAACCTCCTTCTCACCAAGGATATTCTGCAGGTCGTTAAAAAAGTAGGCAGCTTCTTCTTTGTCCTGGAGCACGACAAGGTGACTGGACCGTACACTTTTGTAAACTGCGGCAAGCAAGACGGCATCCAGGCTTCCCGCGAGACCTTTAATCCTGATGGGTTTTGAAGAAGACGTACGAATCCCCTCAGCCAGATTCTGAACCAGGCTATCCGACTTGTACAAGGAAAGAAAATCTACAGCCTTCACCGGAAAGGGCGCAAAAGTACCGACTGAAGCCGCCCCCTCCAAATCAGCCAGTCATTTGCCCCGGCGACTTAATCTTTATTGTACCTTTACTATTCATGCAACACGTAGAGACCCTTCTTTTGTTTCTAACCATCACGTGTGTGTTGTTTTTATTTATTGGCCTGGTAAAGCCGTGGGCCATGCTGTGGTGGGAGGATGTGCAGAACCGAAGCAAAGTCATCCGGATTTATGGATCCTTGTCTGTCGGATGTGCCATCGTATATTATATTGTTAAAACGTTCTATCATTCAGCATGAAGTACTTAGCGCTTTCATTCTTGATGCTGGCCTGCTCTGGTAATAATAAATCAGGACAAGCGGAATCCATTGCGGCTGTACCAGCACTGGATCAGCAAAAGACCGGAGGTGAAGCCGCAAAAGGCTTACCCGATTTTATCATGACTACCCTGCAGGGGGTGCCTTTGCAGACAAAGGCGTTGCAGGGTAAGAACATCCTGATTTTCTACAACCCTGATTGCGATCATTGTCAGCGGCAGGCACAATCAATACGCAAGCAGATCGATGCGTTCAGTGGATGGACGATTTATTTTATTGCTGCATCGGGAGATACCCAATCCAGAACATTTGCCATGACCTATGACCTGCATGAGCAAAAGAATGTCTTTTTTGCCACCGCAGGAATTCCGGAAGTAGTTCGGGAAATGGGCTCCATAGGCACGCCATCAATCTTCATCTATAACGAAGCGGGAAAATTGGTAAAGAATTTTGATGGAGAAACTCCCGTGGAGGATATTCTGAAAGTGATGTAATCCTGAACGGAATCGACGGACTCAAACCTGAAAACACCTAAACAATTTAAACTATGGAAGGAGCAATATTATTAGGGATAGGATTCTTAGTCCTAATCACCTGTTTCGTTTCAGTTAAGCAGGGAACAATAGCTGTCATTACAGTTTTTGGTAAGTACAGCCGGATCATGAAGCCGGGGCTTAATTTTAAGCTGCCGTTCATTCAGCAGATCTATAAGCGGATCAGTATCCAGAACCGTTCCGTGGAATTAGAATTTCAGGCAACCACCATTGACCAGGCCAACGTCAATTTCAAGGCCATGCTTCTTTTCGCTGTATATAATCAGGAAGAGGAAACCATCAAGAACGTTGCATTCAAATTCATGGATGAAAAGAGTTTTATGCAGGCGCTTATCCGAACGATCGAAGGTTCTATAAGGAGTTTTGTAGCCACCAAGAAGCAGGCAGAAATTCTCTCTTTGCGCACTGAGATTGTCTCTGAAGTAAAAGGGCAGTTGGATCATACGCTGGAGGGTTGGGGTTTTCACCTCCTCGACCTGCAACTCAATGACATTGCTTTCGATGACGCGATCATGCGGTCGATGGCGCAGGTGGTTGCATCCAACAACCTGAGGGCTGCCGCCGAAAACGAAGGACAAGCGCTATTGATTACTAAAACCAAAGCAGCCGAAGCAGAAGGAAATGCCATTAAAATTGCTGCAGAAGCTGAGAAGGTAGCTGCTCAATTGCGGGGACAAGGCGTGGCCCTCTTCCGCGAGGAGGTGGCCAAGGGTATGTCAGTAGCGGCTAAAGAAATGCAGGGTGCTAACCTTGATGCATCATTCATCCTGTTCTCCATGTGGACAGAGTCCATTAAGCATTTTGCAGAGCACGGTAAAGGCAACACGATATTCCTGGACGGATCCAATGACAGCATGCAGCGATCGATTCGTGAATTGATGTCTGTGGCAAAAGGAGCCAAGGTGGAAGCTTCGAAATAGCGGCCACTTATATAATTTGGATTAAATGGAACGCGACTTTCGGGTCGCGTTTTTTATGCGATCACCTTTTCGAAGCAGACGCTGTTGATCATGCCGGCATACTGCCCATAATTCGGAATCTTCCGATAGCCGTTCTTGGTGTATAATCGTATGGCATCGGGTTGACGCCGACCAGTTTCCAATATGCATTTCTTCATACCCAATTCCGATGCCCAGGCCTCCAGGGCGGCCAATACGAATGATCCCACTGCCCGTCCCCTGTAGGCAGGCTGAACAAACATGCGCTTGATTTCAACTACATCATGCCCGAGTGGCTTGATGGCCCCACATCCGATGGCTTTGTTTTCATGCATGACCAATACGACATGGCGTAGTGAATGGGTCATGTGAAATTGCGCATAGAATTCATGCTCGGGTCCGTCAAGTTCGGCGAGCACCGCATCCAACACCCTGACCAACTCATTGAAGGTTGGATCAGAAGAATCAGTTCGAACAATTGACAAAGACAATGGTGTAATCATATCCGTTCTGCAATCAAAACAAAATGCTGATCAGTACCTTGTGTGCAGATCAGGTACAGGTCTCCGCCATCAGCCAATCCGGTTTTCTTTTTGATTTCCTCGGGCCGGAGCGGGTAATTGCGTGTGATTATATTAGCCTGACCCCCGGGAAATTTGGTTACCAAAGATTTATCAAGCTTGACAGATTCAAGCACCCTAAAAGCGCGGCCCGGAAATTCAATACGACGGTGGCTGGTGTATAGGTGACTGTTGGGGGCCAACTTACTAATTCCCAAACCCTGTGCGAGGTGTTTGAATGCACCGCCTTTGAGCAATGCGGCGGAGGGCTCGTACAAAAAATCAAGTGGCTCAGCGAATGACGCGACAGCACTCCGTTCTTCTGCGAAAGTAAAGCGGTATTCATTGATCTGCGGGTTCCTGCTAAACAGATCTGTGCATGTTATGATGGGTTCACCATCAAAGTCCCGCCTGAGCAGAAAAAGCAATTCCCGGCATTCATTGTCAACGCTGATCACCCAGGCACCAGCAACATGCCTGAGTTGTGCACATCCACGGGAAAGATCCAATAGGGGAGATGTTTTCACCAACACAATAGGCGCTATTTGTAGCAGTAATTCCTGTAGCCTAATGATGTCAGGCACAGAATCCTCAAGGAGAAATTTCTTTTTACCTCCTATCCTTCGCGAGGGATCCAGGTAAATAAAATCCAATGATGCATGGTCCTTCAGAAATGCCTCGGCTGATGTAGCGTGATAGGTAACCTTTCGGTCGCCCAAGATATGGTGGTTGTGTTGGGCAATGGCCAATAGTTGTTCATCGGGCTCAATATATTCCAACGGCCCCAACGCTGACAAAAACCAGGCGTCGACACCAAATCCACCCGTGAGGTCAGCTCCATGGGCATCTGGTTTGGTCATTGTCCTAATCAACCTTGATTTAAACCGGGCTGTCAATTCCGAGGAACATTGCTCCATATTCAATGTAGGCGGGAAGATGATTTTCTCCTGAGCCCATGAGGGTAACTTGTGCATGGCCTTCTGACGGCCACGAATTTGCTGGGCGAGCAGGGAAGGAGATACACCATAAACGGGTTTGGCACTCAACATAAACTGCTGAACGTCGTCTTGTTCGTGCTGACGAAGAAATGCCTGCACCCTATCCTGCAGCAGATCTGCGATGGAGGTATTAATCACTGTGTAAAATACCAAAACTTCCCTGATCCGTTTGGTGACGGGACATTCCTGTGCGATCTTAGCGCAGTTACGGGAGCCGATTAAGCATGAAGAGACCAATCATTGTCATATTCATTACGATTTTTATTGACATGCTTGGCTTTGGGATCATTATCCCCATCCTGCCCATCTTTTCCAAGGAGTTAGGAGCAGAAAACTATCAGGTAGGTCTCATTGCCATGAGCTTTCCCTTGATGAATTTTCTGTTTGCTCCTTTCTGGGGTTCGCTCAGCGACCGACACGGTAGACGCCCCATTATTTTAGTCAGCGTACTGTTGACCGGACTTGCGTATCTATTGTTTTCTCAAACCGTTAATCTTTGGCTTTTGCTGTTATCGCGCTTGTTGGCCGGAATTGGATCGGCCAACCTTTCAGTAGCACAGGCATACATTGCTGATATCACCACACCACAGGAGCGGACCAAAACAATGGGTTTTATCGGCGCTGCATTCGGTTTGGGTTTTATTATCGGCCCAACGGTAGGTGGGTACATGAAATCGTTATCGGCACCAGGGCACGTGGATTATGTGGGGTACCTGGCTGCAAGCTTATCGGCACTCAACCTGTTGCTTGCTTACTTTGTGTTGCCAGAGTCCCTGAAGGAAAAACGACCGGACGCGCGATTTAATTTCAAAGTTGTGTCGGGTATTGTATCCGAACTCAAGAAGCCAGTCATACGCGAGCTATTGGCAATCAACTTTATCTTCATCGCTTCTTTCATGATCATGCAAATGTCGTCTTCATTGTTCTGGAAAGAGAAGATAGGGTTGACCGATGTGCAGATGGGAAATACGTTTGCTTTTATCGGACTGGCAACGGTAATCGTCCAGGGGGGATTGGTTGGAAGGCTGGTACGGAAGTTTGGGGAATTCAGGTTGCTGAAGTATGGTACCTACATCTTTATCGTTGCCATGACTATGTTGCCCTGGGTAACAAAGGCTACGTTTATCCCCATTGAGTTGGTTGCGCTAGCCCTGATTGCCCTGGCCAACGGATGTCTTACACCTTCGATTACCTCCTTGCTGTCAAAGACAGCGAATCATCAGGAGGTTGGTCAGGTTTTGGGGGTTAATCAATCATTTGGATCGGTGGCGCGGGCGGCTGGCATGGGCATGAGTGGCTTTATTTATGGAATTGACTTTCATTTGCCATTCCTGTTGGCGGCTGCGCTGATGATTATTTGTATTTGGCTCGCCGCCAATCTGGAGAATCAGATTCGACCGGAATCTCCCCAGTAACTATCGGACAAAAAAGGTAATCACTCCGGTCAGTACCAGGATCGCACCTGTAATGATGCCCGCATTGTGCTCCAGGCTATGCCAATTCATCAGATGCAGACCGCGGTAAGCAAAGCGGACCCAGATCACCATACCACCAACTGTCACAATGGTGTATAGCACAGCGAGCAACAGAACTGTCCACCAGCCCATCGTGCCCGCAACGAGGAAATAGGCTTCTATTTCAAAGCAGGGGGAGAAGAACATGGCGGAAGCCAGAGAGACAATCAGCTTGTTTTTGGAAACCTGCTCGGGATGACCATGCATGTGAAAGTGATGGTGACGGCTATGCTGGTAGATGTAGAATGCGCCAAGGATTACGAGCAGACCAGGAGCTATGTAGGAGGTAAAGTTCTCAACAACCGTAGAAAGGGATGCGCCTATGAAGGCGAGCATCACCCCAATCAACACCGTGCTGGCTGCGTGGGCCAACCCCGCAATAAGTGTCACCCGGGATGTTTCAGCAATGCTCCATTGCTCTTTTCTGCCAATAGCCAGTACCGGAAGCCAGTGGTTGGGAATTATTCCGTGAAGAATGCTAAGCACTAAACTTCCGGTGAGGAGGGTAACCATGATTCAAAGGTAGCGGCCAAATTGGCAATTCTGTTATGCAGAGAAGACTTCTGCCGAGACAGCGTTTATTAATCCTCTTTGTTCTTCAACATGCCCAGCAACGCATAAGTTCCTTTGGTGACGAGTTGGCGTTGTTCATAGTCAGCAGGCAGGGTCAATGCGGTGAAACCGTCTTCACTGATTCCTTTTCCTACCTCAACCATGGCGAATTTGTTCTTGTCTTCTTTGGCCTGAGCAAAGACAAAGAACTTTCCGGCATATGACACCACCGCATCAGCGGGCACGGCAAGAAGTTTTTGGCCGCTGGTTTCGATGATGGCGCTGAAATACATTCCCGGAATAAGCGATTTATCTTCAGCGGACAAGTGGCAATGCACACGAACGGTCCTTTCAGGGGTGATTTCCTTGCCAATCAAATAAACCGTGGCGTAGCGCTCCTTCTGTTCATTCGATAACCTCAGCCGAACGTGTTGACCAATGGCCAGTTGCATCAGGTCTTTTTCAAACACCTGTGCCTCGGCATGCAGATGCTCGGTGTCTACAATTTTCATCATTACCTCAGTAGGATTTACATGCATCCCGATATTGATATTGATTTGTGTGACATAGCCTGATATCGGCGAAGGGATACTAATGGTATTTCGGATAAATCCCTTTTCGATATCGGCCGGATCGATACTTATCAATTTCAATTTAGCCTTGAGCCCCGCAACCTGGGCAAGCGTGCTCATGTACATTGATTTTGACTGCTGCAGGGCCTTTAATGCATTTACATTTTCTGTAGCCAATTCCTGTTGTCGCTTGTATTCCAACTCCTGAAACTCAAGTTTGCTTTTACTGTCGAGGTAGTCCTGTTGCATTTGGATATAATCAGGATGTTCCAACACCACTACAACCTGTCCCCGCTTCACTTTCATGCCTTGAAGCAGTTCAGTATGTTTTACAAAGCCGCCCAGGGGAGCAGAAATAGTGACCAGGTTTTGTGGAGGTACATCAAGCATGCCATTGGCGCGGATGGCACCGCTGAGTTGCCGGAGTTCAGCCGATGCAGTTTCGATACCCAACAATTGGTATTGTTCCCGAGTAAGCACAACCTGGTTGTCAGTCGGAGCGGTAGCTGCCTCCTGTGTGGGCTCAGCCGGTTTAGAACAGGCAACACTGATGAGGGCAAGGATATAAATGAGTCGTTTCATGAAGTGGCAATTAGATTTTTCCGAGAATGAATTCAAGTTTGATAATGGAAAGGTTGTATTGATGTAGTGCCATCAGATAGTTGGCTTTGATACCCAATGCGCTGCGCAGCGACTGGAGGTATTCGATGTATCCAATCTCACCGCCGCGGTAAGCCTTTTTCGCCTGCGTAAGGATCAAGTCTGCATTTTGAAGCGCACTACCCTCATAATACCGCAGGCTGGCTTCGTTTTTGTCAAACTCGCGGCCTGCTTGCTCGTAAGCACCTTTGAGGGTAGCCTCGAAGTATTCAGCATTTTTGCGGGAAATTTCTTCCTGAAAAGACGCAGCCTTCGCCCGGGCTAGTTGTGGTCCAGCCCAGAGGGGGATTCCCAACCCGACCGTAAAACCATTGAATCGCTTATCCCGCGAGAAGAAAGTGTCTGTGCCATTGATGTTTTGAATACCGGTGAGGCTTTGAGTGAAGTATCCAATCATCAGGTCGGGCATGATCTTGCTGCGTTCAACGGCCCGTTGCTGATGACTAACTACAATTTGCTGATTGAGAAAATCAAGCTGCGGGTTGGCTTTGAGTGAGGTGGCAACATCAGGAGGTGTAAGCCTTCGGAGAATTTCATTGGCTTCAATGGGTGATTCTGATTTAAGCATTGCCTGCAAACGACTTTGCAGAATCTGAATATCAGCATCATTGATCCGAATCTGATTTTTGATTTCCAGTAATTGAGTTTCTGCAGAAGTCTTCTCCAACAAATTGCTTTCACCCGTCTTGTATCGCAGCGAGGAGGCCCGTGCAAAATCGGTATACAAACTATCCTGGGCATTGAGCAGGTTGCGCAATGCCTCCTGATACACCAGCTGTTCGAAGGCGCTCTTCACCTCGAAAGCAAGGGTGTTTTGGGCTGCCGTGAGGTTTTTTTGCGAACCGATGACCTCCTCTTTGCCCAACTTAACTTGTGCAGCGAGTGTCGTGGGAAATGGAATGCTCTGTGTCAGGGTAAGGTTGTTGTCCTGGTAAACAGAGTTGTATTGCCCATGCATCCAGTTTGCAGACAACTTTCCGATGTCAGTACCGGTCTTTTTCAGTTGACGAAAATAGTCCACTTGTGATTCTGCCGCATGAATGGATGGATTGTTCTGCAATGCAGTCTGAACGGCTTGCTCACGCGAAAGCCGCTGGCCCCAGGCAGGCGCCGCCACGGCAATCAAGAATGAAATAATGACAAGCTTAGTTTTCATGAGAAATAGTGTTTTGAGATTCCTTTTCGAAGTAAGTGTACAGGACAGGCAGCACCACCAACGTGAGCAACGTAGCTGTTATGAGTCCGCCGATAACTACCGTCGCGAGGGGTCGTTGCACTTCCGCACCAGATCCGTTGGAAAGCGCCATGGGCAAGAACCCCAGTGAGGCGACAAGCGCTGTCATCAGCACGGGCCGTAAACGGACTTCAGTTCCCTTGAGTACGATGTCATGAAGTGACAAGCCCCCTTGCTTTTTCAGCCGGTTGAATTCAGCTATAAGCACAATGCCGTTGAGGACTGCCACACCAAACAATGCGATAAAACCAACACCGGCAGAGATACTGAATGGCATACCGCGTAACCAGAGTGCAATTACACCACCAATGGCTGAGAGCGGAATAGCTGTATAGATCAAAAGGCCCTGACGGATGGAATTGAAGGTGAAGAACAGCAGCAGGAAGATTAGGCCGAGCGCCAGGGGCACAGCGATCACCAACCGTTTCTTGGCTTCCTCAAGATTCTTGAAGGCACCGCCATACTTTAAATAATATCCGGGTGCGAAATGGAGCGTGCCGTTCACTTTCTGGTTGATTTCGTTCACGATACTTTCAACGTCCCTGCCCCGCACGTTGAAACCGATGGCGATGCGCCGTTTTGCATCATCACGCTGAATCTGATTGGGCCCTTCTGTGTATTCTATGGTGGCCACTTGTTCCAATGGAACCTGCAGGCCGGAAGCGGCCGTAACATACAGACCGCGGATGTCATCGATACTCTTGCGATTTTCCTGGTCCAATCGAACGACGAGATCGAAGCGTTTCTCCTGTTCATAAACCTTACCAGCGGATTCACCGGAGAATCCACTCCGCAACACACGATTAACGTCATCAACACTGAGACCAAACGCAGCCAGGCGATTGCGATCGTAGCGCACATTGATCTGCGGAAGTCCGCCGATCGGTTCCACGTAAATGTCTTCTGCCCCATCGACTGAGCCGGCAATATGACCGACCTGGTCTGCATACTCGGCAAGCAACTTAAGGTCTTCGCCGTATATCTTGATAACCACATCCTGCTTTGCACCGGTCATCAATTCATTGAATCGCATTTGGATGGGCTGTTGAAAACCGTACAGGATCCCTGGCATGGCTTCGTGAAGTTTGGCCGCCATTTTATCGGCCAGCTCGTTACGGGAAGAAGCACTCACCCACTCATCCTTGTCTTTGAGCACGATGATCAAATCCGCGGCTTCGATGGGCATCGGATCGGTAGGAATTTCGGAGGTACCGATTTTACCAATCACCATTTTAACCTCCGGAAAATTGTCGAGCAGGATGCGTGAACTCTTCTGGGTGGTTTCAACGGTTTGTGATAATGAACTGCCGGTGATCAATAAAGTTTCTACAGCAAAATCACCTTCATCCAGTTGGGGAATAAATTCTCCCCCCATGCGGGCGAAGAGCACCATGGAGCCTGCAAGAAGCACCACGCTAATGCCCACAACCATTTTCTTGCGGAGTAGCGCCAGGTGAATGACGGGTTCGTAAATGCGATGAAAAAAAGCAAGCACGTGGTTGGAAAGCTTAAGGGTTTGTCCTGGCTTTTTGCTCAAAACGAGCGAGGAAATCATGGGCACATAAGTAACAGACAACAACAACGCACCAATGATGGCAAAGGCTACGGTTTGCGCCATAGGGGCAAACATTTTTCCTTCAATACCGGCTAAGGATAGAATTGGTAGGTAAACAATTAATATGATGACTTGCCCAAATGCAGCGGAGCGCATCATTTGGCTGGCAGACTTCTCTACCTCATCATCCATTTCGGCCTGTGTGAGCTTTCTGACTAATCCCGACATGCCCAGGTGATGCATGGTGGCTTCAACGATGATCACAGCTCCATCCACAATCAAGCCGAAGTCTATGGCACCCAAACTCATCAGGTTCCCGGAAACACCAAACAGGTTCATCATGGTGATGGCAAACAGCATGGCGAGTGGAATCAACGAAGCCACCACAAGTCCTGCGCGCAGGTTGCCAAGCATCAAAACCAACACGAACACAACGATGAGGGCACCTTCGGCGAGGTTACGTGTTACTGTCCCGATGGCGTTGTTTACCAGTTTGGTCCGATCGAGGTATGGCTCAATCTCTACTCCTTCGGGTAGCGTAGCGCTGATTTGTTCAATGCGCTCTTTAACATTTGAAATCACCGAAGAGGAATTCGCTCCCTTCAACATAAGGACAATGGCACCGACCACTTCTCCCTGGTCGTTATAAGTCATGGCACCGTACCTGGGTGCGCTGCCCAATCTCACTTCGGCAACATTGCGCACCAGTACCGGCAATCCATTGGCGGTATTCTTCACCACGATTTGCTGAATGTCCTCTACCGACTCCACCATTCCCTCACTGCGGATGAAATAGGAATAAGGCTTGCGTTCGATGTAGGCTCCACCTGTATTCTGGTTGTTTTTCTCCAGGGCAGAAAAAATTTCACTCACGCTCACGTTCATGCTGCGGAGCTTGTTGGGATCCAGGGAGATTTCATACTGTTTTACTAAGCCACCAAAGCTGCTCACATCAGCAACACCAATGGTTCCGAGCAACTGGCGTCGTACAATCCAATCCTGAATGGTGCGCAACTCCATAGGGTTGTAGCGTGACTCAAATCCCTTTTTAGGACGGAGTACATACTGGTAGATTTCACTCAACCCGGTTGAAAGCGGCGCGATCTCAGGACTACCTACGCCGGCTGGGATCATACCCTTGGCCGTAGCGAGGCGTTCATTGACCTGTTGACGCGCCCAATACACATCGGTGTTTTCTGAAAAGACGATGGTCACCACCGAAAGACCAAACCTGGAGAATGATCGCATCTCCGTTATGTTGGGGATGGTGGCCATGGTTTGTTCAACCGGAAAAGTGACTAACCGCTCGATTTCAGGAGCAGCCAGTGACGGGGATACCGTGAGTACCTGCACCTGGTTATTGGTGATATCAGGAACGGCATCAATGGGCAATTGGGTGACGCTGTAGCCGCCCCAGATCACGAGGGCAAGGGTCAACATTCCAATGATGAACTTGTTCCTTATGGAAAAGGAAATGATGCTGTTAAGCATGAATGAAATAGAATATTAGTTGAATAGAATAACCATCAACGCACGACCGCGCACAGCCTGATGGCAGCGACGGAACATACGGCAATCAAAAAAAATCAGGCCAGGCGAGGCGGTTGCCAGATGGTTGCCAGACTTCTGCAGGGTTTTCCTTCCTGTGTCTTGGGGATGAAAGAGATCTGACACAGTAATTCAGACTCGTAGCTTACACCCGCAGCGGTAGGGACCAGTAAAGAAATGGTCCCGATGATGCTTTCACTGTTGTCGCGGAACGGCAATTGCTCATCGCGCGCATAGTCGGCGTCGCGAACATCACCGCTGAAATAGTGAAGCGCTACAAAATCAAACAGCGTAATGTCTGGTGATTCCTGCCGGTGTTCAATGAAGTGAGAAATGAAAATGGGAAGTTTCCAGAGTTGGTTTAGCTCTGTGGCCGTGAAGAGATACACGAAGGTTAATATGACGGCAATTCTCCTTTTCACTCAACAAATATACAAAAGATTAGAATAGACTCAGATTTCCGCCTTTGCGGAACAAGGTAAGGTTATGTGGCGGCACTGTACGGCCGCTCAAATACCGGTTTTTAGCGGCGCGGTAGAGTTGATGTATTACCCCTGCCAGATTGCCTTCGCCACGCATGCGGGTGCCGAATCGGGAATCACTGACGCTGCCGCCATGAAGATCCTGTATCTGATTCCAAACCTTGTCAAACCGGTCAGGAAAATTCTTTCGCAACCAATCTTCAAACAAGCGGGCAACGGCTCCATTCAAACGTACTACGGTCATACCAGCTGCAGAGGCACCATGATCAGCAGCGGCCTTAATCAGGTTGGGGATTTCATGATGATTAAGACCCGGAATGATGGGGGCTGTCATGATACCAACGGGTATTTGAGCGGCCGCTAAAGATTCGATTGCCTGGAGTCGTTTGACTGCGCTGGCCGTGCGAGGCTCGAGCACGCGACGCAACCCTTCGTCCAGGGTGGTAATAGAAATCATCACCTGAACAAGATGATCGGCAGCAAGATCCTTCAAAATGTCAATATCCCGTGTGATTAGGCTGTTTTTGGTAATAATGCTAACAGGATGACGGTACCGTGAAAGCACCTCTAACATCTTTCGGGTTAACTTATGAATGCGCTCGAGTGGTTGATAACAATCCGTGTTGCCGCTTAACATGATCGGCGCAACTTGCCAGGTTCGGGCAAGCAATTGCTTCTCCAAAACCACGGCAGCATTTTTCTTCACAATGATTTTGGATTCGAAATCAAGACCTGCACTAAAGCCATAATACTCATGGGTGTTTCGTGCATAACAATACACACAACCATGTTCGCAACCCTGATAGGGGTTGGCAGAAAAAGTCATTCCCAGGTCGGGACTGTTTACCCGATTTATTATCGTGCGCGACTGCTCCTGAAAGACCTGAGTCTCCGGATTCAATTGCATCTCCTCATCCAGGCCTTCGGTATGATCGGTTACATACCGGGCAGCGAGAAACTTGTTTTCAGTCTTAATTTGCGCGCCGCGTCCCTTAATATATGAGTCATCCATCGATCCAATATACCAACAGAATTAGTAAATACTAAATAATTTGGCAGAACTATCTTATGCCCCCTCACCAATTAATGAAGTGCATGATCCTATTCTGGAGCGCGCCGGAGTTCGCGTGCTGGTAAAAAGAGAAGATCTCAATCACCTGTACGTTTCCGGAAACAAATGGTGGAAGCTTAAGTATAACATCGCGACGGCCTTTCAACAACGGCACGATACGTTGTTGACATTTGGCGGAGCTTATTCAAATCACCTATATGCGACGGCGGCTGCAGCGCGTGAGTTGGGATTAAAGAGTATTGGCATTGTACGAGGTGAGAAGACGTTGCCGCTTAATCCAACACTATCGTTTGTTCAGGAATGTGGTATGCAGCTTCATTATATATCACGCGAGCGCTATCGGAGCAGGGCCACGATTGAATTTCAACAATGGGTACTGGAAAATTTTGATCGTGCATATATAATCCCGGAAGGAGGAACCAATGACCTTGCTATAAAAGGATGTGGTGAGTTGGCTCACATGCTTCAACAGGAAGTGAACTTTGATATCATAGCGTTACCCGTAGGAACCGGCGGAACACTGGCAGGCATCATCACAGGACTTCATGATAATCAGATAGCCGTTGGATATTCGGTTCTCAAGGGTGGAGAATTTCTGCATGATGATGTTGCGGGATGGCTTACCCGGTCAGGATGTGCCCATCAGCGATGGCGTATAGCCACCGCGTATCACCACGGTGGATATGGCAAAAAGACGGCGGCATTAATGCAATTCATACAGCATCAACAAGAAGCAAACCAGCTTCCCCTCGATCAGGTTTATACAGGCAAGCTTTGCTTTGGATTATGGCAGGAGATTGACCAAGGCATCTATCCCCGCGGGAGCACCATTCTGATGTTGCACACGGGCGGTTTACAAGGGGCTTTATCCAAATAAGTCTTCAAACACTTCGGTCAATTTGCCAAATGATTTGATCGTGATTTTTCCCCGGGTGACCGTGGACTTTTGATTGAACTTGCTGATATAGATTTCTGTGAATCCGAGTTTTTCTGCTTCGGAGATGCGTTGTTCAATGCGGTTAACGGCACGCAATTCGCCACCAAGGCCCACTTCAGCAGCAAAGCAAGCCTTATCGCTGATGGCAATTTCTTCAAGCGAAGAAACCACCGAAACGCAGATGGCCAGATCAATAGCCGGATCTTCAACTCGAATGCCGCCGGCCATATTCAAAAAAACATCTTGCTGACCCATACGAAAGCCACAACGTTTCTCCAGCACCGCGAGCAGCATGTTTAATCGCTTCTGATCAAAACCGGTGGTGGTTCGCTGGGGTGTACCATAGCTGGCTGGACTTACAAGCGATTGCACTTCAATGAGTAATGGACGGTTGCCCTCCAGTGTCGCGCCAATGGTGGCACCGGCATGGGGACTGTCCTTTTGGGAGATGAGTACTTCAGACGGATTGGTCACTTCACGTAAACCGGAACTGAGCATTTCATAGATGCCAATTTCTGCGGCAGATCCGAACCGATTTTTGGTTGTACGCAGAATGCGATAAGCAAGATGTTGATCACCTTCAAACTGCAGCACCGTATCCACCATGTGCTCTAATACCTTGGGTCCGGCCAGGGTGCCATCTTTGGTTATATGACCGACCAGAAAAACAGGTGTATCAGTTTCCTTGGCAAACTTCATGAGTTCGGCGGCACATTGTCTTACCTGCCCCACGCTGCCAGGCGTGCTTTCGATTTGTGGTGAATAGAGTGTTTGAATCGAATCAACGATAACCAGGTCTGGAGCCTGATTTTCAATGGCCAGAAATATGGATTGGGTGTTGGTTTCCGCCAGTATAAAAAACTTGTCGGCTTTTATGGATGCAGGGGCAATCCGCTCAGCGCGCATGCGGATTTGTTGTTCACTTTCTTCACCAGAGATATACAATACTGTTATTTCCTTCAGCGCAAGACCAATCTGCAACATGAGTGTGGACTTGCCGATGCCAGGTTCTCCACCAATAAGCACCAATGAGCCCGCGACGATTCCTCCACCCAGCACACGATTGAGTTCCTGATCGTGTGTGTCCATACGTACTTCTGATCCGGCTTCAATGTCACCGAGGAGTTTGGGTTGCGTATTGCGGTTATTCTTGCTTTCCTGTCGCCAGGCATTCTTGCCAGCATCTGCGGTGACTAATTCTTCTACGAAGGAGTTCCATGTTCCACACTGCGGGCACTTGCCGAGCCATTTGCTGGCTTCATGTCCACACTGTTGACAGAAGAATTTGGTTTTGGTTTTGGCCATAGCCTGATTCTATTCGGAATTCAAAAGTTAGTTACCGGGGATTACAAATCTTAAGCGAAGGACGCGAACAAGGGAAAACATGACATTGGTCAGCACGAAAATACATCAAAAGATGTAGCCACCTTGAAGTTGATGTAAGATTTATGGTATAAAGTTTTATTCGATTTAAGAATCTTACAAATAGCTCCTTGAGGTCATGTTTTTTGAATACTTTAGATAACCTAACCATCTATTATGAGACGCGTATTAACCTTTCTTATCATTTGCATTCCACTTGGTTTGTTGGCGCAAAAATCACCTGCCAAGTTTGGAGACATACCGCTGACTGATCTGAACATGACCACCTATGATCAAGACACTACGGCTTCAGCCGTGGTTCTTTTTGATTATGGGCAGTCGTATGTAACTGTTAATGCTGGAACGCCAATGATTAATATCGAACGCCACACCCGTATCAAGATTCTAAAGAAGGAAGGACTAGATTGGGCAAACGGATCAATTTTGACATACCACGAGGGCAGTGAAGAGGAGAAAATCATCGGACTTAAGGCCACGGCTTATAACCGGGAAGGTGGTAAAGTAGTGGAGACCAAAATGGGCAAGGAGAGCATATTTAAAGAAAAATTCAACCGATCCTGGAACAGACAAAAATTTACCATCCCCAATGTTAAGGTGGGTTCTGTCATTGAATACACGTACAAAAAGTCATCGGAGTTTATAGCGAATTTTCCGAACTGGTCATTTCAGAAAAAGATACCCACCCGATACAGTGAATATTGGGCAATGTTCCCAAAGATTTTCAAATTCCAACAATACATGCAGGGTTATGTACCGATTACAACGTACGAAGTGAATGAACAGATGTACTTCGGTGAGAATGTTGTGGCCCATCATTGGATATCAAAGAATGTCCCTGCGTTCAGTGAAGAAGAGTATATGACGACTGAGGATGATTTCATTTCTCAAATCAATTTTGCACTCGCACTTATCGATTTACCAGAGCGTACCATTGAGATTATGGGTACCTGGAAAAAACTGAATGATGACCTTCTTGATTCAGATTCTTTTGGTGGAGTATTGAAAGGGGCTGGCTTCTTAAAAGATCAGGTGGAGCAGCTTACTGGGGGTATGACTGATCCTACCCAGAAGATCATTGCCATTTCGGATTGGGTAAAGGCCAACGTTACCTGGGATGGAGAGATGGATTACTTGGCAGACCCGTTGAAGCGTGTAGTAGAAAAAAAGAAAGGAACCGTGGGAGATGTTAATCTCTTATTTGCATCCATGCTCCAGAAGGCCGGGCTTGCCGTGGACATGGTGCTACTAAGTACCCGCGATCATGGTTTTATTCGTGAGGCCTACCCGATGCGCCGCCAATTTAATTATGTGATCTGTCAGGTGCGACTGGATGGGAAGACATTACTATTAGATGCCACCGAAAAGTATCTTCCCTATGACATTTTGCCGAGCCGCTGTCTGAACGGAAAGGGACTGGTGATTTCTTCAACCAACTCTAATTGGGTGGATATTACAACCAGGGGAAAGGCGAGGACAGTCGTGAGCGCGGACCTTGTCCTGTACGGATCAGGCGAGCTCAAAGGGAAATTGCAGTATAATCGGGATGGGTATGATGCCCAATCAGCGCGGGAGACTTATTTCGATAAGGGTGAAGAGAAGTATGTAAAAGACTTCCTTTCATCAAAAAGCTGGAATGTTGGCAAGAGTGAATTTATCGACATGAAGGACCTCACCAAGCAAGCCCGCGAAGCGCATGAGGTATCCATAGCTGAACACGCTAATGTGGCCGGTGACGTTATTTACATCAACCCTTTTGTGGCCACCCAGATGATGGAAAATCCATTTAAACCAGAAACCAGAAAATATCCGATCAATTTTGGCATGGCTGTGGAGAAGACATATATGTGTAAGATCACATTGCCGGAAGGATATCAAATTGATGAAATGCCGCAAAACAAACTTCTTGCTCTTCCTGGCGCTGCTGGACGCTATACATACAACATTACTCAGATGGGGAACGTAATCAACGTAACGAGTACGTTTATTGTCTCCCGCGTCCTGTTTGGTCAGGATGAATATAAGCCGCTACGTGAATTTTATGGTCAGGTGGTCGCTAAACAAGCTGAACAAATTGTCTTGAAGAAAAAGCAATAATCGTGAGAATAACATTCATTCTATGTCTGATCGTGGGTGTTGCTTTTTCAGCACCTCCGCCGACCAATTATCCGGTAAGTAGCATTCCCCCCGAGCTCATGACCGGTGTTGATGCAGTGTACAGGGAAGATCACATGCGGTTCACAATTTCAGGCAGAGGCTCTGGCACATTATTTTCCCGCGTTGTTGTGACAATTTTAAACGAAAAAGCGAATCACTACGCGAAACGGATCATTGGTTATGACAAGCTGATGAAGGTTACCAACATCATCGGTAATGTTTATGATCAACAGGGCAACCTGGTTCGCCACTTGAAACCAAGTGAAATTTATGATCAGAGTTCTTATGATGGATTGTTTAGTGACAATCGGATAAAGGCAATAGATCTTTCTCAGGCTTCATATCCATATACTGTTGAAATTCAGTACGAGATGGATTTTAAGTTCTTGTACTACATACCCGGCACCACCATTGGAGGTGAGCGCGTGTCGGTGCAAAGTGCTTCTTATACCCTGCTGTACCCAAACACGCTAAAGCCGAGGTATCGAACCAATCATGTTGATGAGAAACCGGTGCAAGCCAAGGTAAACAGTACTACAGAAAGTCTTGCATGGAGTTTCGCAAACATAAAGCCGCTCATGGTAGAACCAAATGGCCCTGATGAAGATGAGCTTGTTCCCAGTATCGAGGCCGCCCCATCTCAGTTTGAATATGACGGTCACCCAGGTTCGATGAGCAGCTGGGATGAGTATGGCAAATGGAATGCTGATCTGAACAGGAATCGCAATGAATTACCCCAGGCGACCAAAGACAAGGTTCGTCAGCTTACAAGCGGAAAGACTACCGATGAGCAAAAAGCTCGGGCGCTGTATGAGTACATGCAGAATAAGACACGTTATGTCAGTATTCAACTTGGTATTGGTGGCTTGCAGCCCTTCCCCGCATCCGTGGTAGATGAGACTGGATATGGAGATTGTAAGGCGCTCTCCAATTATATGGTGGCCCTCCTGAAAGAAGCGGGCATAAAGGGATACTATGTGACAATCAAGTCAGGGCGAAACCAACGACAGTTCTACCCTGATTTCCCCAGTCACCAATTTGATCATGTTATTGTAGCCGTTCCCAACAAAAGCGACACGATCTGGTTGGAATGTACAAGCCAGACACAACCGTTTGGTTTTTTGGGTTCGTTCACTGATGATCGCAGCGCGCTGTTGATTACTGATGATGGCGGTAAACTGGTGAAGACCCCGACGTACGCCCCGGATCAAAACCGGCAAACGCGCACGGTACGAGCCACGGTGGATGCAACCGGTGCCGTAAGGGCAACTGGAAAGACAACGTATACCGGCCTCCAGGTGGAGAATGGCAGTCTTATGGAATTGGTAGGGAACCCTTCCGATGAACAGAAAAAGTGGCTGCAAAGCAGTATCTCGTTGCCAACCTTCAACATCAATTCATATTCAATTTCAGGCAAGAAGGATAAGCTTCCGTATGCAACGGTAAATTTCGATCTCACCCTCTCCAGGTATGCATCGATGAGCGGAAAGCGGATGTTCCTTGCCCCCAATATGCTTAATCGGACTTCTTTCATTCCCCCCAAGGTGGAAGACCGAAAGACCGAAGTAGTCAGAAACAGCAGCTACCTCGATATTGATACGATAATCTATAATTTTCCCGAAAACCTGTATCCGGAATTTCTGCCACCACCTGTAAAATTGTCTTCGAGGTTTGGGGAATATGAGGTTGACTATAAGATCAAAGAAGGAGAACTTATGTATATCAGGCGGATGAAAATGTGGAGGGGCCGTTTTCCCAAGGAATCTTACAATGAGTTTCAGGAATTTTTCAAAGGCGTAAATAAATCAGACAACGCTAAGATCGTCTTCCTCAGCAAAACCTGATCTACTTGAGCGGACTGTCGGCTTCGCGCGCAAGGGTTTTGTAGACGATGCCGTCCATGATACCAGGTATCCACTTGTTTAAGAATACCGCTAGTTTGCCCTGTCCGGTAAGAATCAGGATTTTCCTTCGTTTCACAGTGGCCCGGTAAATGTGCATGGCACATTCTTCCGCACTCATCATGGACTCTTCCTGGCGCGGAGAATCTCCCTGCAGGGTGCCGTCTTTCGTTAAGGATCGCTTGCGAATATTGGAGGTGGTAAACCCCGGACACGCCGTGAGCACATGGACACCCGTCTTCATCAATTCGGTGCGGAGCACTTCCAGAAAGCCGTTTAGCGCAAACTTTGATGAAGAGTATCCGGCACGGGCAGGCAGGCCGCGGTAACCGGCAATACTGGAAATCCCAATCACAGATCCCCGGTGTTCCATGATTTGAGGCAGACACGCGCGCGTAGCGTACAGCGCGCCAAAGAAATTAATGTCCATCACTTTGCGGATTACCGACAAATCAACATCCTGAAAGAGGGCCCGCATGGTAATCCCGGCGTTGTTGATCAAAATGTCTATACGGCCATAGTGTGCTATTGCCGCTTCAGCCATACGATAATTGTCAGCCTCCTGACTCACATCACCAACAAACCCATGTACGATAATACCTTCTGATTGCAATTCGGTCACAGCAGCTTCAAGATCTCCCGAATTTCGACCTGTAATCAGTATTCGCGAACCATGACTACCAAAGCACTGAGCAAGGGCTTTACCAATACCGGAAGATCCGCCGGTGATGATGACCACTTTATCCTTCATCGCTAATTCAAAATCATTTCAATGTCTTCACGCGTAAGCGATTTCACAATACTTTCCTCTGTACTAATGAGACTTTCTGATAACCTGAGTTTGTGCTTTTGTAGCTGTAGAATTTTTTCTTCTACGGTGTTACGGGTAATGAACTTGTACGTGAACACTTTTTTCTTTTGACCAATGCGGTGAGCACGATCAATGGCTTGTTGTTCGACGGCGGGATTCCACCACGGATCAAGAATGAATACGTAGTCAGCCTCGGTAAGATTGAGTCCGAGACCACCTGCCTTAATGGAAATCAGGAATATTTTCAGGTTAGGCTCCTTGTTAAACTTTTCTACCTGGTCCTTGCGATCCATGCTTGATCCATCCAGGTAGGCATAGGCGATCTTGCGGGAATTAAGAAACTCTTTCACGATCTCCAGGTGCTTTACAAACTGCGAGAAGATCAGCAACTTGTGTCCTTCGAGGAGCGCGTTTTCAATCATGTGTGACAAATCTTCCAGCTTGCCGGAGTCTCCCTTGTAGTGAGAATCTACCATGCGCGGATGGTTCGAAAGTTGTCTCAATTTGGTGAGGCCCTCCAGGATGGTGAGTCGTGAATTGTTTAACCCCTCTTTCTCGATGAGGTCAAGAATCTTATGACGATAGAATGATTTGGCTTCTTCATATTTCTCTTCCTGAGCCGGAGAGAGATTGGTGTAATAAATGTTCTCTACTTTTTCCGGAAGATCGGTTGCCACCTGCGACTTGAGGCGTCGCAGGATAAAGGGCTTAATAACGGCATTCAGCTTTTTGGTCTTTGCCTCATCCTGCCGCTTTTCGATGGGCACCTGATATTCGTTCTTAAAGAATGTCTGTCCACCCAAAAGCCCGGGATTGATGAAAGTCATTTGTGACCACAAATCCAGGGTCGTGTTTTCAAGTGGTGTTCCGGTAAGGGTCAACTTATAACGGGACTTCAACTGCAATACGGCTTTTGCAATGTTGGAGGTTGGATTCTTGATAACCTGTGATTCGTCGAGAATGATGTAGTTGAAATAAAATTTCTGCAACGACTCAATGTCGAGACGGGTGATCCCATAGGAAGTCAATACCACATCATATTTGCTGAAACGCTCAATGTCCTTATTGCGGTTGGTTCCGGTGTAGGTAAGAATCTTCAGATCAGGTGTGAACTTGGACGCTTCCATTTCCCAGTTGTACAGAAGGGAAGTGGGCATGATGAGCAAGGATGTGCCGGCGTTTCCTTTTTCTTTTTCAGATTGAAGCAAAGTGAGCGCCTGAACAGTTTTTCCGAGACCCATGTCGTCGGCAAGGCAGCCACCTAACCTGAATTCATTCAGAAACCTCAGCCAGTTATATCCTGCTTTCTGATACGGACGCAAAGTGCCCTGAAATCCTTCTGGCATCGGGTAATCACGAATGCCCGTGAAATTTTCGAGGTTGCGAAGGCGGTCACTCATGTGCACTTTCGCCAGGTTACCCTCCTGAAGTTCTTTTACGAGGTTCAGGTGATATTTATGCAGCACCGGTTTTTCATGTGTACCATGTGTTTCACTCATGGCAAAGAGGTCCCCGTACTTGATTAACCAGGCTTCGGGTATAATGGCGATTTCGCCATTGGGTAGTTTGAATTCAACCTTCTTCCGCAGGATTAGCTTGCGAAGCTCCTTAAACGAAATTTCAAATTCACCGAATCGGATCTTGGCATGAATATCAAACCAGTCAATACTTTCCTTGACTTCAAGTTCGATGACCGCCTTACCGACAAAATATTTTTTGTCCCGGTTATCGGGTTGGCTCACTTCAAAACCGAAATTCAGGAGATTGACACGATTCTCATTGATCCATGAAAAGGCATGTGCCTTGTCTACTGCAACGCGAAAATTGCCAGCCAGCGGCAAGCCAAGTTTAATGAGTGTTTGGGCAAATTGTTTTTCCGCGACGATGTCCCGCTTGATGCGATGAAACAAGTAATCATCACCCTTTTTCTCCAATGTCACGTTTACATCACCAAAGGCATCTCCCCTGAACTTGTACTTGCCATATTTGAAGGAGAGATCAAACACGATCTTTCCGGCTTCATCGTTGCTCGGCTTTTCCTCGGATGATTCACCGAACAAGCTGGGAACATCTTTGGCATTGGCAGGGGGCAATTCAGAAATGGTGAGCAGCGGGTGCGGCGGGTAAGTATTGCGAGAAATCTCAAATCCCTTCACTTCAACATCGTCGAAGGAAGCGAGCAGCGCGGTGATGAAGTTATTGTAATAATTCTCTTCAAGGTTTTTGGGAATGACAATGCTTGCCCGGGTAAGGAAGGGGTTAAGCTTCTTTCCATCAACAGGCTTGTCGAAGCCATATAGCTTTTGATTAACCACCACCCAGGCAGGAATCTTGCAAACCATGTAAGCGCTGGTGGAGGGAATTTCAATCTTCTTTCCGTCGTACGTCAGGGTGGGAAAGTAAGTAGTACTTTCTGCAGTGCGGTTAAAATGAAAGCGAACATTAGCGCGGTGCTCCATCACTTCAACCTTACGCCACGTGGGTTCACCATCATTGCCCATTTCAAACAGGCGTTTGCCCTTGATTTTTTCAAGTACGGCAGCACGCCTCTTCTCCATGTAGACTTCAATCTGTTCCTGCAACAGCCGCTCTTCGCCTTTGTCTTTTTTAAAGACTTTGACAAAGAACTCATCTGGTTTCATGATCTTTTTGGAGAAGTGCCGTAACACGGCATCCTGGTTCATGCTGTCGCAGAGTTCGATCAGTTCATAGTCCCGGTCGTCAAGGCCCTTGGCAAATTCACGGGCATTCTTGGACGAGATGTTCTGGTGCTGATAAGTGAGTTTGCCCTTTTCATCTAGCCGGACGATAAAGGCTTCAAAAATGTATCCCAGGTACTCGTGCTGGTACAGCGAGTAGATCATTTGAAACGGCTGTGTGGCCGAAACTTTCATCGGATTGCCTGGGTTGCTGTTTGTTCGGTTTGTCCTTCGGCCTTGCTTTTTGGGCTGAAATCCCGGTTTAGAGAGCCAAAAGAGGCCTCCAAAACGGTTTTTTAGCCTTTTCAGAAAAAGCCGAATGGAAAAATAAGCAATCCGGGCGAAAGAATTCCTGTCTTTTTACAGGAAACATTACATCATAAATGATCGATAGAATAGGATCTGGCTGCGAGGGTGGCAGGCCGGAATGATACCACGATAGCAATAAAAGTGATCACCAGACCGGTGAGCACAAAGTCGGAAGGTTCCATGCGAACAGGATAGTTGGATACAATGGATTGGTCCATACCCATACCAACGAGACCAACCGTATCTTGCAAATAGACAAGCAAGGCACCCAATACCAGTCCGATACCCGCTCCCAGGAAAGTGATCAGTGCTCCTTCAGCCAAAAAGACATTGCGAATGAATACCGGCGTGGCGCCCAACGCGGCAAGGATGCTGATGTCCTTCTTCTTGTCGATGGCAAGCATCATGAGAGAAAAGAAAATATTAATTGACCCTATCAGCAACAACAGTGAAAGGGCCATGAAGGAAAATAACTTTTCGAATTTCAGCAACCGGTATAAATCACGGTGCTGCTCTTCATTGCTGAGCACCTGAAACGATGCACCTAACTTTTCGCGGAGCAGGGATTGTACCTCTTTAACAGAGGAATTGGTTGTCTGAATTTCCAGGGCGGTCCTCCGGTTACCATAATTCATGAGTTCATTGGCAAACTCAATGGGAACGAACATGTAGTTTTCATTGAGGTTCTTTTCAATGGAGAATACCCCACCAGGCCGAATGCTTTTTCGGGTGTACATCGAAGACGGATCGGAAGATCGTTTAGCTGTATTGCGAATATAATAGACCTGCATGGCATGCATGTCGTCTTTTACATCAGCAGACAATGTATAGCGAAGGCCATCGCCGAGAATCGCAAAGGGAATACTATCCTTCATCAATGCCAGTTCACCATCAATCATGTGGTCATCGAGACGGTGTTGATCGATGAAGCTGCGGCTCATGCCTTTTAGGGTCACAATGGTGTTTGCTCCCCCGTAACTTACGTAGGCGTAGTCTTCAATCACTTCAGTGACCAGCTTTACGCCCGGGGTTGATCGAATGTCTTGCAGAAGGGAGTCAGTAACCGGAAAAGACTTTCCCTTTACCAATTCAATTTTTAGTTCAGGATCAAAGGTGGTGTACAATCCGCGCAGAAGAACACCAAGTCCATTAAAGACAGAGAGCACGATGATCAATGCAGCGGTAGTGAATGCAACCCCTGCCATCGACAACATGGAAATGATGTTGATGAAGTTCTTTTTTCGCTTCGAAAGAAAATAGCGTCGGGCGATAAAGAAAGGCACATTCATGCATCTATTCCTTTTCGGTAGGGGGGATATGCAGATTTTTCAGGATCTCGTCCATGCGCTGCGCATTTTCCTCCACCTCATCGCGGAAAAAAGCAATCTCAGGCACGATGCGGGCCTGGTTGCGGATGCGTTCGCCAAGGGCTTTCCGGATTTCCTTTTTATGGGTGTCGAGAAGTGACAGGAGTTTGTCTTTATCCTTGACCAGCATCATACTGATATAAACTTTGGCAAAACTGAGATCGGGACTCATACGAACATCGGCTACCGTAATAAACTCGGATCCGAGCCATCCGCGTTGGTTTCGTTGAAAGATGTCGCTTAGTTCTTTCAGGATCAATCGTCCGTATTTTTGCTGTCGTACCGTACCGCTCATGCCCTAAAGGTAAGAAACCGCCGGTTGATTCAGGGGAGTCGCCTTGTTAACGGCACCATCCTCATTTTTTGTGTTATTTGCAGATCAATTATCCCACTGTGCTTCGGTTCTTCCGTATCAACGACCCTTATCGGCTGCTGGCACTCCTGGTGCTGCTGGTGTTGATCAGCTTGCCCATGCTGGTTCAGCCCCCCCCCCTGATGATCGGGGAACTTTCTGGAATGGTAGTAGGAGAACAGGTACATGACAAGATCATGTATGTCGAGCTCTTTGATCGTACCGCACCCCTGATGGCAATGACGGATGGCTTTCTGGATTTTCTCTTTGGTCGTTCTCTCATGGGCCGTCACTTGCTGGCCCTGTTTATCATCTTTTTTCAGGCTTCCTACTTTGGAATACTATTGATCAACAACCGGGCGTACAACGAAAACAGCTATGTACCTGCCTTGATTTTTGGGTTGTTGTGCTTTTTCTCCTTCGATCTGCTCACCATTACACCGGAATTGCTCGCATCTACGTTGCTGCTGCTGGCACTTAACAATTTGTTTAAAGAGATAGAGTTCAGGGTCGATAGAGATTCGATCGTGCTCAACCTCGGAGTATTCATTGGAATGGCTTCCTTATTTGTTCTGTCGTACACCATTTTTCTTTTCGGAGCCATCATTATTCTGTTGGTATTTGCCAGGAGTTCCGCGCGAAAAATTCTTTTGGTTTTGGTGGGGTTTTCGCTCGTCCACGGCATTCTGATTACCTGGTACTATGTCTATGGTAATACCGCCGAGTTGTGGAATCACTTTTACCTCGCCAATATCGGCGCTGATGGTGCGCCGCTGATGAGTATTGGCGGACTCGGACTGCTGTTGGGTGTACCTCTGGGTTATTTTGTGTTCTCTTTGTTTATGCTCACCCGGGAGGCCCGGTTTACCAAGTACCAATCACAATTGTTTCAGACCATTTTTTTGTGGCTGGCCATTGCTTTGATCCAATTGTGGCTGATGCCATCCCGGTCACCGCACAGTTTGTACACCATCATTCCATCATTGGCATACTTTATCAGTCATTATTTGCTATTGATCCGCCGCAAAGCCATTTCTGAGTTAATGCTTTGGCTGTTTCTTGTCGGCCTTCTGGTGGTCAGTACGATGTCCAGAAAAGAACTCATTACCGCCATCGATTACAGCAAAATATTGGCTCCTGCAGCAGCACCGGACACAACGATTACAGGCAAAAAGATTATGGTGCTGAGTCAAGACCGATCCTGGTACCTTAACAACACCATGGCTGGTTATTTCCTTGATTGGGATCTATCCCGCACTGTGATCGAGTCGCCGGATGTTTATGACAATGTGATTTTGCTCAACAAAGCACTGGAAGATGATACCCCGGATCTCATCATAGATCCTGAGAACAGGCTAGGACCCATGCTGGAACGGTTACCTAAGTGGAAAGAGCAATACATTTGGCAGAATGGGCGCTACGCGCGTCGCTAGCAGTCAATTTTGCTAACGCGCCGGGCATGGCGACCGCCCTCAAAACTGGCTGTTAAAAAGCGCTCGAGTATTTCCTCTGCAAGTTCGGGGCTGATATGTCGGGCCGGCAAACAAAGAACATTTGCATCATTATGGCTTCGGGCCAATTCGGCTAACTCTACTTTCCAGCAGATGGCGGCATGGATGCCTGCATGTTTGTTGGCTGTCATGGCCACGCCGTTTCCGCTGCCACAAATGAGCAGGCCCAGGGAATAGGTCTTGGTCTCTACGGATGTAGCGACTGGATGAGAGAAGTCGGGATAGTCGGCCGATTCGCTCGAATGTGTGCCATAATCCTTAAACTCATACCCCTTGCCGGAGAGCCATTTTTTCAAATGCTCTTTCAAATCATATCCGGCGTGATCAGCTCCAATGGCGAGTGTTATCATTATGCAGTCATTTCATCTGCCCGCGCTTCCCGCTCCGCTTCTTTGCGCTTTTGCCGGACCACATAGGCAGAGATGAAAATACTTATTTCGTAAAGCAGAAACAAGGGCAGCGAAATCAGCACCTGACTTAATGGATCAGGAGGTGTAACAATAGCAGCAACAATCAGAATCACAATGATCGCATGTCGGCGGTAGGTTCGCATGAACTTGGGTGTAATCAACCCCACCTTAGTCATAAAGAAAACCACAACGGGCAATTGAAAGAGAAGGCCACTACCAAAAACCAACGCAATGAAAGTGGAGACGTAACTGGTGATGTCAAACTCATTGACAATTTTGTCACTGATGGAGTAGGTAGAAAAGAACCAGGTCATCATCGGCGTGAGTATAAAATAGCCGAATGAAACGCCGAGCAGAAAGAGGGACGATACGGCAAATACAGCACCCCCGGAGTTCTTGCGTTCATTCAGGTGAAGACCTGGCTTTACAAAGCGCCAGATTTCCCAGAAGACGTAGGGGAAGGCGATAATGAATCCCATGACAAAAGCAGAAAGCACCTGCATGGTAAACTGGCCGGTAACATAACGACTCTGAATCTTGAAATGAAAAGGTTGTGCACATAACTGGTCCTGCGCACCGGTTAGTTCGCCGAGTTTGCAGAGCCATTTGAAAGTGGGAAAACTTACATCCGCTGGTGCAAAGATGATGTGATCAAAAATCCAGGGCGCAGCAATAAAAGCAACGATCATGAACACCATAATGGCCGTTACCGACCGGACAATATGCCAACGTAATTCCTCCAGGTGGTCGAGGAACGACATTTCCTTTTCTTCACTCATAGTTTACTCCTCTTCTTGGCTTAATGGCCGGTGTATAAAAAATAGACTATCGGCCGTACAGCGGGAATCGCTTCATCATTGTATTGACTTTCCGCTTCACTGCCTTCAGGTGTTTTTCATCGGAAGGCTTTTTCAGGGCCTCGTCAATTAAATCAACTACTTTTAGTATTTCTTTTTCTTTGAACCCACGTGATGTGATCGCGGGTGTACCAATACGCATACCAGACGTTACCATGGGCGACTGGGTATCAAAAGGCACCATATTTTTATTGATCGTGATGTCAGCTTTGATCAGGGTTTCTTCGGCCAGCTTGCCGGTGAGGTTTTTTGATCTCAGATCGATCAACATCAGGTGATTGTCTGTTCCCCCTGAAATGATCTTGTACCCCCGGCGGGTAAATTCAGCAGCCATGACCTTGGCATTCTTGGCAACTTGTACCACATAGCTCATGTATTCATCGGAAAGTGCTTCCTGAAAGGCAACAGCCTTGGCGGCGATCACATGCTCCAGGGGTCCACCTTGCGTACCGGGAAAGACGCCAGAATCCAATATGGACGAGATCTTTCTAAGTTCACCCTTAGGGGTCTTGAGTCCCCAGGGGTTGTCAAAATTTTTGCCGATCATGATCAATCCACCTCTTGGCCCGCGCAAAGTTTTGTGCGTAGTGGTGGTCACAATATGACAATGCTCCATGGGATCATTCAGCAATCCACGTGCAATCAGACCCGATGGGTGCGAAATGTCGGCCATCAACAAGGCACCCACCGCATCAGCGGCCTGACGAAGTTTTTTGTAATCCCAATCACGGCTGTAGGCGGAGGCGCCGCATATGATCATTTTGGGCTTTTCGCGTTGAGCCGTTTCAATAACCTTGTCAAAATTAATTAAACCAGTTTCCTGCTCCACGCCATAGAAGCTGGGCTGGTACAGTTTACCGCTAAAGTTTACCGGCGATCCATGGGTGAGATGGCCTCCATGAGATAAATCAAAGCCCAGAATCTTGTCACCGGGTTTGAGGCAGGCCAGCATGACCGCGGCATTTGCCTGGGCGCCTGAATGCGGCTGTACGTTAGCCCAGGATGCGCCAAAAAGTACTTTTACACGGTCGATGGCCAGTTGTTCAATTTCATCCACAACTTCGCAACCACCATAGTAACGCTTGCCGGGGAGGCCTTCGGCGTATTTGTTGGTGAGCACGGTGCCTTGTGCCTTCATGACTTGCTCGGAGACAAAGTTCTCGGAGGCAATTAATTCAATGCCGCTTTGTTGACGATATTTTTCCTTCTCGATGAGATCGAAAACAACTTTATCTTTTTTCATGGCCATATGCTCGTTATGAATACCCGCAAAAGTAAGCCTTCATTGACAGGAATAGAAGGAATGGGAAGAATTTGACTACCAGCTTCCGCTGCTGCCACCACCGCCGAAACTTCCGCCACCGCCGGAGAATCCTCCTCCACCGCCACCGCCACCCCAGCTACCTCCGCCGCCACCGTAATACCATCCACCACCGGATGACCATCCTCCGCTGCGACCACCGCGGTTGGCAAACAAGCGGAACAGAACAATAAGAATCAGAATAACAATAATTCCAGCACTTCTACCGCTACCGCGTGTTCTGCCTGGCCGTACCTCGGATTTGTATTCACCTTTGATGGCTGCAGCAATGGCATCCACAGCAGCGGTTACGCCGGCATCATAGTCGTTTCGTCTGAAGTTTGGAGCAACCTCATTGCGGATGATCTGGTTGCAAAGGATGTCAGGCAATGGACCTTCGAGGCCCTGCCCAACTTCGATGCGGGCCTTGCGATCATTTATTGCAAATAAAAGTAGGATCCCGTTGTCCCGGTCTTTGGTACCCAATTTCCATTTGTCGGCGACCCGTATCCCGAACTGTTCAATGTTCTCGCCATCCAGTGTGTTAACGATAAGAATGGCCATTTGATTAGACGTGGAGTCTTCAAACACCTTGAGCTTGCGCTCCAGCATGTCTACGGTAGTTGGTGAGAGTACCCCTGCTTCATCATGAAGCCGATGTCCCCACAATTCAGGAACTTCCTTTTGTGCATGAGCGACCAGCGGAAATACCGCGAGCAGCAAGAGAAAAAATAGTATCCGTTGTTTCATGTTGAGGCTGGATGTGCGTTAATCTTCCATACGGAGATCGTCGCGCAGTTCATTAATGTCGTCGGGGGTGATGAGAAAACCTTTTTCAAGCAGGATTTCACCACAGCGTAAAATCGCTGATACGATTCCATCGGTAACCTTGTCTTTGCGCACGTTGTCAATAATGTTGCGAACGAGTGCGTCCCATTCCTTTTGATCAACTACTTTACTGATCCCCCGGTCGGCCATGACAATGACTTCCCGTTCAAAAAAGGAAATAAAAATCATGATTCCGGTGCGATGTCGGGTATTAAAGACCTCTTCTTCGAGGAATGCATTTTCAGCGCGGCGTCGGGTAGCGGCATCCAGATGCGACTGCCCGAGTAGTAATCTTTTGAACGGGGAAAACACACTGGCGAGTATTACTCCAAGCAAACCTCCTGCACAGACGAACACAAAAATGAATATGGGGTCATATACAGCAAGTTCTGTGGGCGCATATCGGTCCAGGATGATAATCACGACAAAAACCAACGCAGCCATGATTAACGCACCTATGTAATTGGCGATGACATAGGCATCGCTGCGCTCAACAAAGACGGGTACAATTTCACCGGAAATCTTTTCTTCGGCTTGTTTCACGGCGGCCTTGATCCGATCAAGGTCCTGCGCAGTAAATCGGTTCTTAATGGACATAATGTTTCAGGGATGGCTGGTAATTCGTTTGAAAGGAGTAGAATCGAAAAAACCAGTTCAAATTTAGCAATATGTGGTGAGAACCATACCAGAAACTATTGGATGATAAAGGGACGTTCATAAGAATTGATTGAGAAACAAGGCTCGCCGGCTACCTTTAGGCACAAATCGCCTTAGAATAAGCACGATAACCAGTATGCCCATGGATTTAAGTAAGCTTCACCAGGTTTTGAATTGGCCCAAGGAAGGAAAAGTCAAAGACCTTCAGCGGCTATTTAATGATTCCCCTCAAATGAAGTCGGTGGCTGCACAAGTTGATCTGTCGGATCTGAACTCGCCCGCTGTGCTGATACCGGAAGTATTACCTCTTCACCTGGGTGGACTAGGAACAACAGCCGTCAATGGCGGGATTATATCCATGCTTGTAGATCTCGCCATCGGTCTCCTTGGAGTAAACTACTATCATGAAGGTCCGACAGCTACCCAGCACCTGTCTATCCATTTTGTAAAGCCTCTGGTCGCAACATCCGTACGTCTTGAGGCAAAGGAAACTCAGGTGATCGGTAATCGGGTGTATGGTCAGGTGCATGTGATGAATGAAAAAGGAGAGGTCTGCGCATTCGCGAATGGCGTGCTGGCCAAGGCTATCAAGAAGCCTGCCTGACTAAATCACTTTTCCTTTCCAGCGACCGGATCGCATATAAAGAAATGCCATCGAAAACATACTGAGCCAGTATACCCATTCGCTGCCCCAACCCCAGGTGATGGGAAGGAAGTAGTATTCCAACACCACGTATACATAAATGATGTATAGGATAATCGTAACGAGTTCAATCAACAGGTTGATCGTTGTGTTTCCGGTTCCGGTAACAGCATTGAGCCAAACCACACCAAAGGACATCATTAATAAGGCGGAGGTAACTACCTGCATCACCGGAATTGCTTCTTCAACAAACTCTGGCCCTTGGCCATAGAATGACAAAAAAACGGTAGGGAAGAGATTGAGCAGCAGCATAATGATAATCGAGCAACCCACACTCAGCCGCACAATGCGCCTAATTAAAGGAAGCACTTCATCTTCCCGGCCTTGGCCCAGAATATTACTCACCATGGTGTTGGTAGTGGCGGCAAAGGCCCACGAAAAAATGCCTGCGAAACCAAAAACGTTTCGCATGGTATTTGAAATGGCCAGGGCCCGTGCACCGTGGTGCTCAACGAGGATATAAAAATACTCCCAGGTAATAATACTGATGGCAAACTGTGCGATTAACGGAGCCGATTGAACCAGAATGAGTCTGAAGGTTGTCCAATTCACAGTGGTTTCGTTGTAGAAGGAAAATGTTTTATGAATACCCTTCTTGTGAATAACAGCATATATTACCAATAACCCCGTGGCTTCTGCAATGATCGATGCATACGCTGCTCCATCAAACCCGAGCGCAGGAAGTCCGAAGTGTCCGTAGATCAGCGCATAATCCAGCAGGATGTTGGTCAGGGCTTCTGCCAGGGTACCCCATACCAGCAGTCGAGTCTGGTTGGTACCGACCAACAACGCATTGCGCATCACGTACAGATATAAAAAAGGCAAGCCCCAAATCCGGATTAAAAGAAAATCAATAACCGTATCTGCCACCTGCGGGGAGTGAATGGTAGCGTGAAGGATGACGGGTGCCAGCAGGTAGGTGATTAATATCCCTGAGGCAGCAAAAGCCAACGCTACCCAGATCCCATGATAGAACAGTGAACCAATCTGCTGGGGAAGGTTTTGACCCGCCCGGCGGGCAATAAGTGATTGCAGCCCATTGTTGAGCCCGTTGCCGATGACTGCAAAAATCAGGTAATAGACACCTGTAATCCCGGCAGATGCCAACTCCATCTCCCCCAACCCACTCAGAAAGATATTGTTGGTTATAAAGTTAATCTGGGGTACGATCATCGCCAGCGAAATGGGCAGTGCCATCCGAAGTATTTGACGATAACCCGTGTCCAGCCTTAAGTCCATGTGAAATAATCAGGTGCGAAGAAACCAAAAAGAATTGAGGCCTGATAACTTCCGCAGAAATCCGCCCCCCGGATGCACTATATTTGATGAGTCTTCGTCAAATACCTATAAGCAATTTTTTATGCACACCATCCTCGGCGCTAACGGAGTCATTGGCCGCGAAGTATCAAAAGCACTTCCTGCCCACCAAGTGCAAATCAGACAGGTAAGTCGAAATCCCCGGAAGGTCAATGAAACTGACGAACTGGTGTCGGCCGACTTGCTTAATTATGCAGAGACCGAAAAGGCCGTTGCAGGCAGTGAAGTGGTCTACCTGCTGGCCGGATTACCGTATGAAACAGCCCTGTGGCAGCGCGATTGGCCACGGGTAATGCAGCATACCATCGATGCCTGTAAGAAGCACCAGGCAAAACTGGTGTTCTTTGATAATGTATATGCCTACGGTTTGGTGAGTGGTAAGATGACTGAGGAAACACCGTATAACCCCATCAGCAAGAAAGGGGAAGTGCGCGCGAAAATTGCAACGCAATTGCTGGAGGAGGTAAAGGCAAAAAATCTTTCAGCCATGATTGTGCGCGGAGCTGATTTCTATGGACCCGGCGCAACCCTAAGCCTCACCCATGCTACCGTTTCCGAACGACTCATCGCAGGTAAAGGGCCTCAGTGGATTGGTGACCCAATGAAGATTCACACCTTCACCTATACTCCCGATGCAGGGCAATGTGTCGCCCGCCTGGGAACAACTCCTTCTGCGTTTAACCAAACCTGGCACGCACTTACCAGCCAGGAGATGATCACGGGTGTGGATTATGTCCGGATGGCCTGTGAAATCATGAATCAGAAATATAGAATTCAGGCCATGCCCAAATGGGGCGTGAGAATGCTTGGATTGTTCATACCAGTACTGCGGGAATTTGTTGAAATGATGTATCAGTTTGAACAAGACTATGTATTCGACAGCACGCGGTTTGAAAAGCAATTCTCGATGTCACCTACCCCGGTGCGCAAGGGAATAGAAGAAACCCTTCGCTTTTTGCAGCATCAGTCAGGCAAGTAAGCCTGTAACTTACCATACGTCCAGGTACCCGCAAGCGCACTCAACAGCGTTACGCCCGTGACGAGGCTGCCAGTGCCGATTTGCGCATAAATGGGTCCCGGACATGCACCGGTCAGCGCCCACCCAAAGCCGAACAACATGCCACCAATGATTATACCATGGTGATAAGTCTTTTCGGGATGTGTAATAGGATCACCATTACTGGATTTTAAGCCGTACCGACGGATCAGAAACAAGGACAAGGCGCCGGTTGGCACCGCAGTCATAAAAATGCCATACATGTGAAAACTTTCGAAACGAAACATTTCCTGAATCCGAAACCAGGAGATGGCTTCTCCTTTTGTCAGCGCAAGACCAAACATCACGCCCACCAACAGATAACCAAGATTTCTCATAGCGATAGCACCCAAGGCAATACGAGATAACTGAAAATAATTCCACCCAGAAAAAAGCTGGCGGTGGCGATAAGTGAAGGCCATTGAAGGGCCGACAATCCAAGAATGCCGTGGCCCGATGTGCAGCCCCGCGCATACCTGGTTCCAAACCCCACCAGAAATCCGCCAGCGACCATCAACAGCAGTCCTTTCAGGGTAAGCAGCCCTTCAGCATTAAACAAATGAGCGGGGAGATAACCATGAAAATCAGAGATACCCATCGACTGCAAATGTTGTTGGGTTTCTAATGAAATATTTACTGGCTCGGGGTTGGTAAACAGGTATCCACCAATGAAGCCACCCAGGGCAATACCAGTAATGAAGATGAGACTCCAGATTTCATTTTTCCAGCGATATTGAAAAAGAGGAATTTTCCCCGGGATTGTTGCTGCGCAGATGTGCCGTAAGGTGCTGGACACGCCAAGTCGTTTGTTTCCCATTAAAAGCAACAAGGGAACACTAATGCCAATTATGGGCCCGGCTACGTACCAGGGCCAGGGTTTAACGAGAAAGTCCATAAGCAAAGGTAATAAACTCTACTAAAATAATAGACTAATATTTGTCGATTTAAGCAAAGATTCATGCGGCTGAATCACTGCACCATTTTGAGGGATTGATCAGAGCCTTTACTTTTGGCAACCTACTATGCAACTCATTAACTCCATTCTTACCTGGGTCATGAAGAAAAGGATCCATCAGATGGAGCTATTCATGAAGTATCCGCACGATGTTCAGGATGAGTTGCTGCATCGGCTTTTGATGACTGCCCGACCGACTGAATTCGGACGAAAGTATGGATTCGACGAGATCCTAACTTACAACGACTTTGCCCGTCAGGTACCCATTCATTCGTACGAGCGATTGTTTCCGTATGTTGATCGCATGATGAAGGGCGAGCAGAATATACTTTGGCCCACGGAGATCAAATGGTTTTCAAAATCTTCGGGTACAACCAATGCGCGGAGTAAGTTTATTCCGGTTTCATCGGAGTCGTTGGAGGAATGTCACTTCAAGGGAGGTAAGGATCTTTATTGCATCTACGTCAATAATTATCCGCAAACGAAAATATTCTCTGGCCGTGGACTTGCGATCGGTGGAAGTCATCAATTGAATGAGCTGGATCCATCCGCCACTTCCTTTTATGGTGATGTTTCGGCTGTGATTATGCAGAATCTTCCGATTTGGGCGCAGGTGCTGCGTACACCGAGTCTGGAGGTAGCCTTGATGAGCAATTGGGAAGAGAAGATTGAGAAGCTTGCCCGTGATACATCCAAAGAAGATGTCACACACCTGGCCGGCGTACCTACATGGACCGTGCTGCTGCTGCAGCGCATCATGGAGATGGAGAAAAAGCCCATCCAGGAAGTGTGGCCCAACCTGGAAGTCTTCTTTCATGGTGCCGTATCATTTGCACCGTACCGCAACTTATTCAAGAGCCTCATCCCTAATGCGGGCATGAATTATTGGGAGACCTACACCGCCAGCGAAGGTTTTTTTGGGATACAAGACCAATCGGGATCGGAAGACATGCTGCTGATGCTGGACTATGGGATTTTCTATGAGTTTGTTCCCATCGAAGACTCTGAGGAGGAGACCCCTGCCGCCATTCCGCTCAGTGAAGTAGAACTGGGGAAGAACTATGCCATGGTGATCACCACCAACTCAGGATTGTGGCGCTATAACATAGGAGACACAGTCAAATTCACCAGCAAGGCACCCTATCGAATTCGGATATCAGGTCGAACGAAACACTTCATCAATGCCTTTGGTGAGGAGGTAATCATTGAAAATGCTGAAGCAGCGATTACCCGCGCCTGTGAGATGACAGGAAGCGTTATCAACAACTTCACGGCGGCCCCTATTTATCTGGATGAGAAGACCCGTGGGGGGCATGAATGGCTCATCGAATTTCACCGTGCGCCAGATGATATGGCGGAATTCACTAAGATTCTGGATGAGACCCTGAGAAAGATAAATTCTGATTATGACGCCAAACGCTTTCGCGACATGGCACTGGTAGCACCCAAAGTCAGATCAGTACCTGAAGGCACTTTTTATAATTGGATGAAGAGCCGTGGTAAACTGGGTGGTCAGAACAAGGTTCCGCGACTTAGCAACTCCCGCGATTATGTCGACGACATCATCGCCCAGCTCCCCTGATCAGGAATTCTTCCATTTGATTCCGCAACCGATGGCTTTGGTCCGGGTGGTCACCACGGGTTTGCCAGCCAGTAAGGCATCTATGGCCTCTTCCACATATCTTCGGGTTACACCTTTCGCATCCCTTGCGTTATCATCAATGGCGCCGATATAGGCTACCTGCAAATCGGATCCCTGCCGCTGAAGCACATAAACGTGCGGTGTATTGGTAGCTCCATAGGTGCGCGCAATCTCCTGCGTTTCATCTATGAGATAAGGAAACTGATAACCATGCTTCCTGGCGTAAGAAATCATGTTCGCGTAGCTATCTCCCTTTGACGACTCCGGATCATTGGCGTTGATTGCTACTAGTGGAAACCCAAGGGGAGCATATTTGGCGTGCAGCGCGATGATCCGCTCATTGTAAGCTTTGGAATAAGGGCAGGTATTGCAGTCAAATATGATGATGTATCCGCGGGCATCTTTCCAATCAGCTAATGAAACCAATTGGCCGTCAACATTCTTGAGTTTAAAATCAATCGCTTTGTCTCCAACCTCGTAGCCCGGGAGTTCGGGAGTTGCAGCCACCAGGGCAAATACCATTAACACAGAGAAGATTATTCTTTTCATAATGAAATATTTATTGACTTACTTCTGAGATCAGTTTCTCGAGTTCACCGGCATGTAATTCGCGTTCTACAAACACCCGCTTGCCATTCTGGTTGTTGATGATAAGTGTGGCTGGCAGGGCACCACTCCATTTCTTTTCTACCTGATCAATCCATTTGTTTGGATTGCGTTCATCCAGAATAATGACTTCCGAGGTCAGCTTTTTGCGGGCAACAAAACGACGCACCTTATCCGGATTAGGGTCCAGGTCCATATCCATGCTAACCAACCTTATATGGATGTCCGGGCGATCTGATTGGAGCTTTTCGAAAAGAGGCAATTCCTTCAGACACGGGGCACACCATGTTGCCCAGAAATTGATTACCTGGATTTTGCCCTTTTCCGATTTGATGTCTTCTTGAAATTGGCTCAGGTGAATCAATCGGGCCTCCTGGGCCAGTGAAGATACCGATAGCAAAACAAGGAGTGTGAATAAAAGGGGCCTGGCCACTAGCGATCTGGATGATTTAATGATGTCAGTTTTTCCGGGCATGTACGATTGGATTGCAATTACAAAAGTGCTCAAATTCAGGCACTTGGAAACCCCCTAAAAGTAGGGTAAAAAGAAATCCACAATTGGGCTCATTTGTCCACATTATCCGACGGTTAAGCATTAACGTTCTGATTTACTGCGCTTTATGAGCCACCCCGTCAATCAAAAGTTTGTGGATATCTCCAGTGACTGTCCCGGCGTCAGGATTTTCTAATTGGTTAATAGTCAGTAAGCTAGGAGCTCAAATTTGCGTGGAAAAAAGATCAACCTGGGAGCGATTGCTGACTTAACAACACGGCATTTGATTATCAGACAATTAGATAGAATTGTGAGTAACCTTTGAATAGAGCGGAAAAAGCCTGACGGGGATCAGGATTATTTAAAAGCGAGTTTAACAAACACGCCTTCAAGCGCAGACCCATTTGAGGGGGCAGCTACCGCTGACTTGGCTATGTGAGGCACAGCAGCCCAGGCAACAAAATCATGATAAAGAATGCAGTCGTTAAGCAGTGCCTGATCCTTAACAATTTTGATGATTTTGTCGTGTGGAAAAGTTGACCAAATCATTTCTTTCTGCTCTTTAGGGAGAGAAGATATCCGAATGTATTCAATGCCGCGATAAATTTCAGGTAGTAGATTCATACGCTCAATGCAAAATCCTGTGTTAATCAGTCCGACCTTATCACAGGTAACCCGTACAAACCCATGGGCATATTTGGCCGGGGACTGCTACTTTAGAAGGATAAACTCATCAAGAAATCGTTCTTTGCTTGTTTTTGTACCCTAAATGAAATTCTACTGAATGGTAATACTCACCCGTCATGCGGGAAGACAATTCTGATTTTTTCTGTAACTATCAATCCATGAAATCTCAGCGTCATTTATTTCGGCTACCGGAATCGGCCACCTACCTGAATTGCGCCTACATGTCACCTTTACTGAAATCAGTTGAGGCGGCGGGACTCGCCGGCATGCGGGTCAAAAGAAACCCCATGCAAGTGAGCCCTTCGGATTTCTTTACTACGACAGAATTTTTACGAGCTGAGTTTGCCCGGTTGATTGGCGCATCTCAACCGAATCGGATCGCGTTGATACCGGCCGTCTCATATGGGATTGCCAATGCCATGGCCAACGTGCGAATGTCTGCCGGCGAAAAGGTTATTGTTGCATCCGAACAATTTCCCAGTAACTATTATTCCTGGCAACGACTGTGTGCCGATCATCATGGAACGCTCGTCGCAGTGCCTGCACCGGATCAATTGGAGCACAGGGGCAGGGAATGGAACCTGCGTATTCTGGAAGCTATCGATAATCGAACGCGAGTGGTGGCGTTGGGACATGTGCACTGGGCTGACGGCACCCGATTTGATCTACAGGCCATTCGTAAGCGCACACGAGAGGTAGGTGCCTGGTTAATCATCGATGGAACACAATCTGTTGGCGCAATGCCGTTTCAGGTTAAAGATATTGAACCGGATGCGTTGGTATGTGCAGGTTATAAATGGCTAATGGGTCCCTACGCTTTGGGCCTCGCCTACTATGGATCAGCCTTTGATGACGGAAGGCCTATCGAAGATAATTGGATCAACCGGAAGAACAGTGAAGACTTTACCGGTTTGGTACAATATGAAAAAGACTATCAGCCTGGCGCACTTCGCTATGAAGTTGGCGAGCACAGTAATTTTATTCATGTGCCGATGTTGCTGGAAGCCATCAGGCAAGTAAATCGATGGAAGCCGGAATCTATACAGGAATATACGGCATCCATTTCGACGAAGGCGATTGCTCAATTACGTGCACAGGGATGCTGGGTGGAAGATGAATCCTTCAGGGGGAGTCATTTATTTGGCGTGAGATTTCCCGCCTCGATAGATATTCCCAGACTTAAGGAGAACATCAAAAAGAAAAAAATTTCAGTTTCTTTCAGGGGTAATGCCATGCGGGTATCGCCACATGTATACAATACAACCACGGACCTTAGCCGCCTGGTGGAAGTAGTAATTGATGCTAACCGAAAATAAAATGAATAAGTTGTTGTTATGCCTGCTGTTGTTCAGCACTGAAGCTGTTGCGCAACCCTATGTTTTTGTTTTTTTGAACAAGAAGACGGATAAGGCTGTGCTGGCCAAGGAGGAGGAAGACAAATTGATGGAGGGACACATGAACAACATGAAGCGGCTGGGGCAGGAGGGAAAACTCCAGATCGCGGGCCCTTTTGAAGGGGGTGGCGGTATTTTTGTTTTTAACTCCGGGTCCGTAGCTGAAGTTTCTTCTTGGGTAGAAAGTGATCCTGCCGTGAAGGCTAAACGCTGGAACCTGGAGATATTTCCGTTCGAAGTTGTACACGGGAGTCTTTGCAAGGCAGCAGAGCCCTTTGAAATGACCATGTACTCATTTGTTCGCTTTGATGCGACGGTAGGGTTAATGGAGGATCTGCAATCACACGTGATGTTTATGAAGAATTTTCGATCAGACGTTCTGATAGCCGGGAAACTGGGATCGGCCGGCCTTTCATTGATGATTGTGAAAGGTAAATTGGAAGACAGTGAAGTAGAGGCCGACCCTTTGGTAAAGTCCAAAGCACTAACCCCTACCTATAAGAGCCTGTACATCGCCAAAGGATCTTTCTGCGAGAAATAATCACGGCGTAACGACAACAGCGAGTCTTTTTCGATCCGCACTTACGGCAACGCGTGTTATTTTTTTCAGCACTTCGCCACCTGACTCCACGCGTACGTTCTGCCAATCAGTTTTGCCGGGCACCAGAAAGAAGAGAGACTTGCCGTCTCCCATGATAATTTTTCCATCAGAAGTCCAGCACAAGTCTTCCGATGAAGGCAGGGTGTTACCGAGGGTGATTACCCGCCGGGCACTAACATCATATTTCTTTATTTGCCACGGCCCTTCTGCTGCTTTTTGTACAAAGCTAAAAGCTGTTTCACCGGGTACCCGATGAAGGGATCGGCCTATGTTTTCCGCAAGAACAGTGTCACGCTTTATAGGCAGCAACAAATAATGTAGTGTACTGGGGCTCCCATTATTACCCAAGACAAACAGTCCCAGATGGCTGTTATCGACCCATACATGATAGCCAACTTTCAGGTGATCGATGATTACGAATGCCGGGCCCCCTTCCAGGTCGTACTTCCCCAGGTCTTGGGCGTCATTGTCGCGTTGAATGATGCAAGACAGAAACTGCTCGTCAAGGGTTACTGTTGGCGAATATTCGCGCTCTGGGGTATTGGTAACAGTAGTAGTTTGCCTGTCTTTATAATTATAACACATTAGATCCGTGCGCCCATCTTCCCGTGCCGATGTATAGTAAATCAGTGGCTTGGTGGGATGAAAGAACGGCTGGTTGTCATAACCCGGATGTGCGGTGATGTTAACAGGATGACTGATCACAACCTTGTCTTTTTTTACCGACAGATCAAAGACATAGATCTCTGTGTCCGGAGGTTGTTGAGCGAGCGCAACCTGACAAATAATGAGTCCAGACAACAGCAGGAGTACTTTCATGATAGTGTGTTTAGGCTATTCAAGTTAATGAATTGAGACCAATGCCTTGTTAACGGTTATTTCGGGATATTACTGGCCAACCATGAATACAGCATTGGCAAACACCATTTTTCCGCCTTCCCAGAAACTGCGGAAAAGGGGATTGTCAACAATGTAAATGATGTTCCCCTGCCCCTTGTCCTCTACGCCAAGGGCGAGGCTCTTTCCCATTTTTTTGTTGATGCTGAAGCCGGCAAAACCCTGCACGGGCCTGGCACCGGCGGGTAAAGTGCCGACGTTCCAGCCATTCTCCAGATAGCCGTAACGCAATTCATTTGCCTTAAGCGTGTAGTACGTGCCGTCCAATCCAAATGCCAGCGGGTGTGACTTATCAATCACCACCTTATAGATTGCGCCAGAGATGGATTCAGACAATTGTTTCCTTTGGGCGTCTTCATAATGCATGAGGACATCCTGCTCACGTGCCTCTTTCATTTTTTTCTCCGCATCGTTTTTCTCGCTGTCAGAAGTGTACCCTTTCAACGCAAAGCCTTTCTTCTCCGCAAATGAAGGTAGCGCGTTGGCTAATACGACCAGGCGCCCTCCGCCACTGATCCAGGTATTTAGTTGGTCCAGCATACTGTCGTCAAAGACCCGATAGTTCCCTTCGGGAACAATGAGCACGTCGTATTTCTTCAGGTCAATGCTGCGCAGGTAGTCGGGTCCCAATTGGGTAATGGGATAGTTCAGCTGTTGTTCAAAGAAATGCCAGATTTCACCTGCATTGTTAGACGCGGTCTGTTCTCCAAACAACATGGCAACCCGGGGTGCCTTCAGGTAATTGACATAGCCAGATCCAAAGTCCTTTCCTTTTTCGACAAACCCGGTGGTGGTGGTATTTATTTTTCGCCCATGTGCTTTTGCCAGTTTGATGATTGCCTGATCAAAGTCTGTAACGCCTTCGTTGTTCCGACGAGTTACGATCAGCGTGCCGGGTTCATAGGATTGTCCATTGGCGACGAAGGCCAACTGTGCTGATCGCACTTTGATGTTTTGCTTGTGCAAGGCTGCCAGAAAAACCGCATCCTGAATCCCCAGGTATCGGAACAAGTAGGCATAGGGTGCATCGGGTATGGAACTATTCTCAGCCTGCGCAGGAACAAAAGGTTTGTTCACAGCCAGGCGTTCGCTGGTAGCAAATGCTTTCAGGTTGTAGCTGTACATCAGGTTCCAGGCCGTAATATCGTATGTCGCAGAATCCGATAAATGGGAGGTGGGCTCGAATACGGCGGTAATAAATCGTGATTTGGGTTGGTGTACCGGGACAATAAGGTCTTCAGCGCCCAGGCTAACGTTGGTGACTGTTTGGGTTTGATAGTCATATCCGCGCAACGGTGATCTTGCAGCGCCGGACTTGCCGTATCGGATACCATGAATATCCATCCAACGGGTGAGTTGATTTACTTTATCCGGATTGTTATCTGCTTTGATCACGTAGGACTTATAGGGAGCAGCAGGATTGGTAACATTGTCCCGATAGTATTTTTCAAATTCATCCACGACGCGGCCGGCTTGCTGACTGGTAACTTCAACGGTAGAAATGCCGGCCGTGAAATGATGTGTAAGCCGGTCTTTCAAAGTCAGGGGATCACCTTCCCGAGTAGTGATTACGAGGCCACCGGCACCACCACCACCTTGTTCATAGGTCATTCCGATAGCGCCGCTGTAGGTTGGGTATGTGTCACCATAGCTGGGATAGTAGAGATCAAAGACTTCTTTGGTAAAGTACAACCAGCCTTGTGCATCGAAGTAGCGGGCGTTGTTTTTTCCGATCATGGTCTGGAATTCGCGCTGCCAGGGTGTGATAATGTCGTGGTAAGGCTCTGCGGCTGGGGCGAAGTAATAGGGATTATTATATCCCTGCTCGTGAAAGTCCACATGAACATGAGGAAGCCACTGATTATAAACAGCTACACGCGCCTTCGACTCAGCCTGTGTTTGCCACGCCCAGTCGCGGTTAAGGTCGAAGTAATAGTGATTGGTGCGTCCGCCCGGCCACGGTTCACGGTGTTCTTTGGCATCGAAAGAGGGGTTGGGTGGATTGTTGCCATATTGATTATAGAAGTTGGCATAACGATCCCTGCCGTCAGGGTTAATACAAGGATCCATAATCACGATGGTGTTCTTTAGAAATGCCTTGGTCTTTTCGTTGGCAGGATTCACTAATTCATACAATGTTTTCATGGAAGCCTCCATTGAATTAGCCTCATTGCCGTGCACGTTATAACTCAGCCAGACGATGGCCACTTTATTAGCTGATGGTGTACCCTCCATCATACCGGCACGCTTCAGGTTATCGGTGCGTATCTGTTCGAGACGCTGGAAATTTTCGGCGGAAGCCACAATGGCATACACCAGGGGCCGGTGCTCAAACGTTTCACCATACTGAGTTACTTGCACGTTGGGCATCGCCTCATCAACGTGACGGTAGTAAGCAACCACGCGGTCGTGACGGGTAAACCGATCGCCCAGCTCATACCCGAGGAATTCGGCCGGAGATTGAAGAGCAGGCTGACCAATAGCTGTAGTGGTGGCCAATACAAGAAGCAATAAAATACGACGCATGAAATGTGATTTTAATTAATGGTGGCGAAGCTACTGAAATGTTATGGCGATGGAGGTTGAAATTACAGGTTTGGCTGTTTGGCAAGCAACTTCCTGATTTGTGGTGTATGGTGGGTAATATGTTCCCGGAGAAAGGTCACACCCTGCGTTATGTTCAGGTATCCGGCAAACGGATGACGGGCCACTTTGCGGCGGATGTATTTGTCCGGGTACTTGTCCAGAAATGATTGTAATTGGGCACGCACGTCAGTCCAGGCCTGCTCAATTTCCTGATAGGTAGCGTATGCGACAGTCTTCTCTACAATCGCCTTGGGTGCCCTGAACTTTACGCCAGGAGATCGTTGGGTGATCGTTAGCAGGATGGATTTTATTTCTTCCCAGACCCCACTATCCTCGAGGGTTTCGGCTGCCTGAATTTTCTTGGTGACATAGTTAAGTGTCAGACGTTCGCTGGTAATGATGTGACTGAATACCTGGGCAAGTGACCACGCACCCGGTGACGGGCTTTGATTCAGGGACTCCGTTGAAAGACCTTTGAGTTGGCCCAAAAGTGCAAGTCGTTGGACCTCCATTTCCGTGAAAATTTTGTGCAGGGAAGCGTGCATAAGCTGGGCTTTAGTCAAAAATAGAAATGTTTCGGGTAAGGTTTTGTATATTGATATGATAACCTAACCCCCATCTTATGAATACCAATTACGCTTCGTTTCTCCGCCGGTTTGCGGCCCTTGTTGTCGACATTATAATCATCGGTTGCCTTCAAACCTTCGTTATTGTTCCAATTTTGGCTGCTTTAGGTTTCGGTATGTTTAGTTCGGCTTCAGCCATGGAGGCTTCAGGCGATCCGGATGCTGCCATAGGCATGATTGGTGCGATCATGGCGGCCGCTGGCGCAATTTGGCTCGTTTCCCTTACCATTCAGGTGCTCTACTATTCCTTTATGGAGTCATCAAATATGCAAGCTACCATCGGCAAAATGGCCCTGGGAATTATTGTGACGGATATGAACGGCGCCAAACTCACTTTGTCAAAAGCCTTTGTTCGTAACATCAGCCGCATTCTCTCAAACCTTACCATGTTGATTGGTTATATCATCGCT
>DNZD01000146.1:2259-2756 GCA_003504855.1 Cytophagales bacterium | reverse complement strand
TTTTCGTTGCCGTTCAACTCCGTCATGGTGATCGTAAAAGGGAGTCGCTTCTTCAACTCCGCTGCAGTGGGATTGTCAACGAGCGTGGCAGTAAACACGGTGTTGCCAATAGTTATCTTCATGGTTGTGATCGTTTGGTGATCAGCGTTGAGGCCCTTTAACATGAGCAAAGGAAGCAGGAAAACAAAAGGGTTCATGACAAAGGGGTTGAACAAAAATAAGCCGGCGTCGGCATGGGTCAATGAAAGATTATTGAAACAAATTGAGGTGAAGCACTGGAACACCACCCTGGGAAAGTAAATTCGCCCTGCGAATAAGGTAAGATGAAGACCATGATGATTACGCCGGAGGGCCTGGAAAAGCTCAAGGCGGAACTGGATCACCTGTGGCGCGTGGAGCGTCCCGACACCACCCAGAAGGTTTCCTGGGCGGCGAGTCTTGGCGACCGCTCTGAAAACGCGGACTACCATTACAACAAGAAGCGGCTGCGCGAGATC
>DNZD01000146.1:0-2145 GCA_003504855.1 Cytophagales bacterium | reverse complement strand
GCTGCGCGAGATCGACCGGCGGGTACTTTACCTGCGAAAGTGCATCGATGATCTCAAGGTGGTCCACTATTCACCGCACCAGGAAGGCAAGGTGATGTTTGGCGCCTGGGTGGAAATTGAGAACACCCGCGGACTGAAGAAACGGTTGCGGATTGTGGGTAGTGAAGAAATCCTGGGCATGCCGGACTACATCTCCATGGATTCGCCCATGGCCCAGGCGCTGTACAAAAAGGAAGTTGGTGATGAGGTGGTGGTGAAAACGGCTACCGCGGAGTTTGTATGGCGGATCAGGAAGATTGAGTATCAGCAATAAAGCCTTGAGATTTCATATCACGTTCAGGTGCCACCCCCCCCTGGAAGAGGTAAACACAAAAAGGTGATTTTAGGTAAATGGACTCATGTGAGTCCTTTCATGAAGAAGGAATGAAATATCTTTGATTGTTCCAGATACATCGAAGATGAAGGTCTTGCCTTGGATAGCGGGCGTAATGCTGTTGGTCGGTTGTAAGCGGGATGCCGAGCCCGCCCCGGATTTCGCCCCGCTGTTTGGTCACTGGCGCATTGCATCGATAACCCCGGCCGGATCCACTCAAGGCATCGATACAGGTAACGTTGGGATAAACAACAGATATGTCATGGAATTTACTTCACAATTCACGGCAAACTATTCTCTTGAAGTGAATTCCTGCAGTGCCCGCTTTACCGTGCCTGGTGCCGGACGAATTACTTTTGAGAATTTGGGGTGTACAAAGGTTTGCTGTGATCCTCCCCTGGGAAATATGCTAGCTACCCAGCTGACGGCCATGACCTATTTTTCAGTTAGCCGAGACACCCTCTTCCTTTCGGGTGCACCACATCAGAACCACAGCGTCAACTCCGGAGGAGAAATTGTTTTGGTGCAATCCAAATAGCGAATTCACTGGTATCCGGCGATTAATATCAACTCATTGGTGTGATTCGCGATCGTAAAATATTTGGGTAATTGCGCGGGCATGAATAAAGAGACCTCAGTAATCGCGGTTGTCCAAAGTCTATATCAATGTATTTCCGGAGGTTATAACGCGGAGCGGGATTGGAGAAGGTACACTTCACTATTTCTCCCAAACGCAGTTATTACGGTAATTTCATCTACTTCTGACAATAATACGAGGATCATAGATTCAACCACGGTAGCCAATTATATTGACTACTTTATCCGTGTTATTGGTGATATGCCATTTTATGAAAAGGAAGTCACGCACCGGATTGAATTCATGGACTCTTACGCCATCTACTGGAGTGACTATGAGGCCAGGCTCAACTTATCTTCTGAGCCCATCTACAAAGGGACCAATTGTTTTCAGTTGGTCTTTCACGAGGACAAATGGTCCTTCATCTCCGCCTTGTGGGAGCGTAAACTGAAAGCCGAACATCTTAGCCAGTATTTCCAACCCCAACTTACATCAGAACCCATTCCTTCCGGTACTGGATGAAATCTGGTGAACCCACGCCAAGCTGTCTTCAATGTAAAACCGAGACAACGCCACAGCACCCAGGGACTGATCGGCACTGTGTCAAATGCGGTTAGCAAGTAAAAAGCATTACTTTAATACCTATTCAAAACTTTACAAACATGATGAAACATATTCATCTCCTCGCCCTACTCCTGATCTTGTTTCACTACAGCCAGGCGCAGGTTGATACCATTACCACAGAGAACCTGAAACTCAAATTAACACTTCCACTTGGTTTCAGACATACTTACGTCGTGTATACCACCGACAGCCTGGCTCACACCATTGCTGCGGATCTTTGGGATAGAGAAATCAAAACGGTTAAGCAGAACAACGGCACCCATCATCTTCAGTTTACCTGGAAAGGCTATCTTAAGGATTCACTCGCATTGGAGGCCCAAGCCACCTGTGAATTGCCTTCCATGCAGCCTATAGAGTACGTCTCCTGGCAAAAGGGGCTAGGCCGTAGGGTTCGGTATGATCACCGAATTGCCACCGTCGACGGCAAAAGCAGGAAGTCGCGCCGGGATACAACATACCAAATCAATGTCGGCTTGCCAGCCTTCGTCTTTCCCATGGATCTTGAAATTTTACCCCTGCTCCCGTTTAATCAAGCAGGTCAGGAATTTGCAATTCCGTTTTATGAACCAGG
>DNZD01000227.1 GCA_003504855.1 Cytophagales bacterium | reverse complement strand
TGGCGGCACTGATTTTACCACAGGCCTGCCGTTTACCAAAGACTGGAATGGACTGGTGCGCTGCTATACTTTCGCGTTACCCTTCCTGAGGAATATGCTCATCGGAAATCTCCTCTTCTGCGGGGTGATGTTTGGAAGTTTTGAATGGATGCAGCGACAGTTTCCATCCCTGGCACCTGAGCGGGTACGCAGCCAGGATTAACACCAAGAAATCAAGTTTGAAAATGAGGCTGTCTCAGATCGAGACGGCCTTTTTTATTTGCTTACCAGCACTGCATCTTCCAACAGAAAATTGCCGTGTTCGATGTTGGCTTCGTTCAGCTTGAGTTTTCCCTTCACCCGCAGGTACTGGTCCATCTCAAATTTTCCGGGCTTTACTTTGAAGGTGACTTCCGCAATGGACTCAGGGCCTGCACCACCACAGAAAAAGCACTGGCTGTAAGGAAACTTGGACAGGATGATGTAGGCATCCCCCTCAATTTCGATCGGTAGATAATACCCTTCAATACTGATTTCCTTGCCCACCATATTTTTCAGTTCCGGTGCAAATACAGGATATAGAAAATACTCAGCCGCCTTCTCATTGTATTTGGCTTCAAACTTGGTCTTGGCAAAAAGTGCCCAACTATCGGTCTGGGCAACAGCTGCCACGGCGGAGGCAGCGAAAAACAGAAGGAGAACAATCTTTTTCATCATGCTAAGGTAGCAGGCTGGTGTTAAATCTTAATTACCGGCCAGCACTTTATGAATATCCGTTCGGTAGGCTTGCAAGGCCGGCAAAAGCGAGCATAGGATGCCCAGAAAAATACTGGACACCAGCATCCAGGCCTCCTCCTGATAAAATACGAACGCCTGGAGCCCCGCCTTTTGACTGGCCTCTACGGTGTGCATGAAAATTAATAAGACCCCATGTCCCATCATCAAGCCCAGCACACTGCCCAACACAGATAGCAGGCTTCCTTCAAAAATGATAGCCAGGAGAAGTAACCTTCTGCGTGCACCCATCGCGCGCATGATAGCAAGGTCATACCGGCGCTCTTTCAGTGAATTATATAAGGCGATGAAAATACTTAGTCCCGATATCAGTATTAACACTCCTGCAAATCCGCGAAGCACATCAACGCCGACACCCAGAATGGAAAACAAGCGGGCAGTTTCATAGGCCGGGGCAGCTGCTTGCAACTTGCTGTTGCTGTTGATATACCTGGGCAATTGAATTACCGCCAACGGATTGCGGTATTGAATCAACAACGATGTTATCTCCCGCAAAGAGTCTGGTGTCATTAAACCCGGAACCAGGGTATAAACCCCACCCTGGCTGGCCGTATCAGCAGGCGACAACTGATCATGCACTTTCCATATGCTCTTGATATTGGTCAGGATCAGGTTATCCAATACCGAGTTGTTTCTCGCCATGATACCCCTTACCAAATAAAGGTTCTCTTCGTGGGCATGACCGTCAGTGGTAAGTCCATGAGCACTGACAAAAGCATCTCCGATTTTCAATTTTGCCTGTTCTGCAACGGTGGCACCGATTGTAACATCAAGCGTTTTCTCCCACCAGCTGCCGGCTTCGAGCGAGGCAGAATAACCTGCCGGATAGTCATGGTTCGTTCCCACAATACGAAATCCCAGATAACTGTCCCCCAGCGCCATGGGGATAGCTTTCTTCACCAGCCGGTGTTTTCGAAGGCGCTCTGCTTCGGCCAACTTAATATTGCCGGTAGGAAAATCGATATGAAAAATACTGCTTAGGATCAGTTGAAGCGGACTCCCTTTGGCACCTACCACCAGGTCTATGCCCTTAGCATTGGAAGCAATCTTTTCCTGTACCTGGTTGTTAAATAGCAACAGCACTGTAATAACCGAAATCCCCAGGGAGAGTAGAAAAATATTCAGGGCCGTATTCAAAGACTTTGCCTTGAGATAATTCCAGACCAGCAGAAACAGGTTCATGTGCTTCACAGATTGATCCGGTTCTTGAATTTGTCCTTTAGTCGCTGGTCGTGGGTAGCCACCACCAGCATGGCCTTATGGCGGTCCGAAGTTTCGAGGAGCAAGTCGATTACTTTGTCACAGTTGCGGTCGTCCAGTGCTGAAGTCGGTTCATCGGCGAGACTCACTGCAGGTTTATTCAATACTGCACGGGCAATGGCTACGCGTTGGGCTTGTCCGTAGCTGAGCGCATTCACCTGTGCGTCCGCTTTATCTCCCAGACCTAGTTGGGAGAGTACTTCAGCAACCCGATGATCATCTTGTGCCAAGCCGGCCAGGTAAGGTGAGAGTAACAAATTATGCCGTACCGACAAGGCAGTGATCAGGTGGTTCTTCTGAAAAATAAAACCGTAGTGCTGACCCCGAAAGCGATCCAATGCGGCTTCAGATAACTTTGCAATGTCTGTTCCCAATACGTTGATCTGTCCATGCTGGCTCCTGAGCAATCCACCCAACAGATGCAGCAGGGTGGTCTTGCCGCTTCCTGATTCACCCAGCAAAAGCCAATGACTGCCTGACGCCAGGGACAGGTTCCTGAAGGCAATCTTCGGTTGCCCCGGATAAGCATACCCCAATCCCGACGTCTCGATCATGCTGACGATCTAGTTATGGCAGAAATCGTAATCAAAGTCACCGATGGGTGCTCCCGGCGGTGCCGGCAACAGGGATTCCGCTTTGAATTCCTCAGGCTCGTCCTGCAGACTTCCGATCTGCTGGTTGAGATAGGTGTAGAATGCCTTCCAACTTTCATCCGTTGTTGTGGCAGGCCGTGCCGAGAGCCATGCTTTCAATTGTCCCAGCTTCGCGGTTGTGATTGCACGTGTCTGAACAGATGCGTCCTTGTGAACAGAAAGCCGGGCCAGGTTAACAAACAACGCGTAGTCCACAGCCATTTGCACAGCACCTTCGTATCCTGTTTTCGGTGCTGACTTCATGGTAGCGCTGATGGTTCGGTCAATAACACTTTCCAGGGATGGGAGCCGTGCATCACGGGAGTGGTGCTCAAACACCCGGTTGGCACGGGCCGGATGAAATAACAAACCAAAAGTGCCATCTGCAACAGTTTCTGCCGCCGACAACGGATCAAACATCATGTCTGTGCGGAGTTTGATCAATTCGCGGTGACGCGAATATCCCAGCGGCCGCGGCGGGATACTGCGAAGCAGGCTCTCTGATAGCATTAGTGAGGAAGGCTGCAC
>DNZD01000323.1 GCA_003504855.1 Cytophagales bacterium | reverse complement strand
GAAGCATCGTTTCGCCTTGATTTTTTTTGGTACTTTTTTGGATCAAGCCAAAAAAGGACGTAGTAGCTTTGAATTATCAAGGTCGGGATTGCAAATCCCGACCAGCGCGAGAAGTTGTTAATGATTAACTCACGGTAATGCTGGCGTAATGCCTGTCCATCACCTTTGTGGGTGGCCAAGAAGATTCTTATTGTCGATGATGATCCGGATATACTGGAACTGCTGTTCTACAACCTGGAGAAACAAGGATATGAAGTGCGGATCATCGATAATCCCCGGTATGCCCTGACTGCCTGCTTATCCTTTCTCCCGGATCTCATCATCCTTGATGTGATGATGCCCGAAATCAATGGGCTGTCCTTATGCCAGGAGATCAGGCGTCGTGAGACATTCAAAAAGACACACATATACTTCTTGTCATCACGATCTGAGACATTCATCAAAGATGCGGCTATGCGCTCAGGAGGAGATGAGTATATCGAGAAGTTGTCCGGGATACGATCCCTCAGTCAAAAGATTGCAAGCCATTTGGGCGTTTGATTTTCCATGACTTTGATGCTCGACGGAGCATTTCATACCGCGTCATACAATTCAATCCCTTTGAGATTTAGAGCAACCAGTTTGAGGTCGGGATTGCAAATCCCGACCAGAGCGAGCAAGCTTTATTAGGTTTATACTTTAATCCTCGAGTGCTTCAAGGATCAGGGCCAGGTGATCGTAGTCTTTGAGTCCCGGTGCCACCTCATTGCTGCCTTGCAACGCCAGGCCGGCCGCACCGGTTCGCTGTAACAACTCCTGGCTATTGATATTGCCCGGAACAGAAAGCAGCACCGGCAGTTTAGTGGCGTCAGGTATGGTTTGAACGTTCAATCCGTCGCGGATGACCAGGTGGGTAATGTTTGGGTTAGACTTTAATAACGGCAAATCAGACGCATCAATTTCAACCATCAATGGAAGGGCAGGAGCGGTGGCCATCCCCTGGAGGGGAAGGTGAATAAGATCGGGCTTATACACGTCGAGCAACTCATCCCAATCGGGTGAGGAAGCGGAACGCCATTCGATCACGCGCTTTGGACCCGATATCCAACCAATCATATCCTGGTACAGTTTGGGAGTTACGTAGTCCGGATCGGACGGATCAACCACAAACCCCAGCATATCCACGCCCATGCCGGCGCAATAGCGGGCATCGCTGAGGTTTGTAATCCGGTGGACGTAGATAAGCGGGCGTTGATTCATGGCCAAATATCAAAAAGAAAAAATAACTTTGTACACTAACCCAGTCGTGTGCGGTTGAATCTTCTCATTTCGTGGCTCTTACTTGCACTGGTCGCCTGTGAATCGCACACTTCATTCCCGAAAATCGACAGCAGTGGCTATTACCCGATTCAAAAGGGTAGTCAATGGATGTATACCGTTGTGGAGACGCAGTTCTCCCCGGTCACCGGACAGACCATTTCCTCATATGACCTGAAGGTGCTGGTCTCCGATACGCTGGTGGCTTCCGGCGAGGTAATCTATACGCTCCAGCGTTTCCGCCGTACGGATGACACGCAGCCCTATTCAGCTACCGATACATGGTCCGTTCGCAAGAGCGATTTTGCGGTAGTGGTTCAACAAGGCAACATACCCTATCTGAAACTTTCGCTGCCACTCAGTGCAGGCAAGACCTGGAATGGCAATGCGTATAACAGCCAGGGTGGTAAAGACCGGTGTACCGATGGCACACTGGCGTGCGATAACTATACGGTGAAAGGGTTGGCGCAAGGTTTCCAATTGGGAACGCTATCCTACAAAAACACGGTCACCATTGAAGAAAATAATGCAGTGGACCCTATCGTTGGACAAGACGTGCGCACGTCAGTATATGCCCTCGGCGTTGGTTTGGTCTATTATGAAAGCAATGTGTTTTCATATTGCACAGTTGGCGCATGCATCGGCAAACAGATTGTCGAATCCGGTGTTGCGTACAAGCAGACCCTGAAAGACTATGTGGCGCGCTAGTGGTCTTCTTGTCGGCCTGCTTTGCGCGATTTCCACCATGGCGCAAACCAATCGATACATGGTATTCTTCAGGGATAAATCGAACACGCCCTATTCGATTGCTCAGCCCCAGTCGTTTCTTTCGGCGAAAGCCATCGCCCGCAGGAATCACAGTGGAGTCTCCGTCAACGCTGACGACCTGCCTGTCAATCCCACCTATGTGGCCCAGGTGAAGGCTACCGGAGCAAAGGCCTTCTTTACCAGCAAATGGTTTAACGGAGTATTGGTGGAAGCCAGTCCCGGTCTGATCGCTACGATAGCCGCCTTCCCCTTTGTGAGCAGAACCGAACTGGTGGCACCGGGTCACAAACTAGTGGGCGGCAGGAAATCCAACAAGTTCGCGCAACTCAATGCGTCGGCTGGGGCAGATGCGGAGACACAGTTCACGTTGGCCGGAATTGTTGATATGCAAGCCGATGGCTTTAAAGGCAAGGGCATTATGATAAGTATCCTTGATGCAGGATTTCCGGGTATCAACAATGGACAATTGGCCTTTCAGCCGGTAATAGCTGATGGTCGGGTTTTGACTACCCAAGACTTTATCGGCAACTCAGGAAATGTCTATCAGTATGATGCCCATGGCACAGAAGTCTTTTCGGTGATTGGCGCCAGACAAGGTTATTGGAAGTGCGATGTGAATTGTGGTCCGTACAACTATGTGGGGGCTGCACCAGAGGCAACCTTTAATTTTTTTGTCACCGAGGATGTGTCTTCGGAGTACCGCATTGAAGAATACAACTGGACGTTTGCTGCCGAGAAGGCGGACAGTGCCGGCACAGATATTATCCAGTCGTCATTGGGATACAACACCTTTGATGACCCTTCGATGGATTACAAGATCACACAACTGGATGGAAAGACTGCTGTGATCACGCGGGCGGCCGGTATGGCGCGTGACCGTGGAATCATTGTTGTGGTGAGCGCCGGCAATGAGGGCCAGTCGGCTTGGCGATACATTACTTCTCCGGCCGACGCAGATGGTATTCTCGCTGTCGGCGCTGTAAATACGTTGGGTGCCAAAGCGGGTTTCTCCTCGGTCGGCCCTACAGCCGATGGGCGCATCAAACCGGATGTAATGGCCATGGGCGTTAATACACAGGTAATCCTGCCCAATGCCCAGCCTGGGGTCAATGGCGGGACTTCTTTCGCCTCACCGATTGTTGCCGGTTTGATGGCGGGGATGCTGCAGGCGTTCCCTGAACGCAAACCTGCCGAACTTATTGAGGCGATCAAGATATCCGCAAGGCAGGGGAGCGCGCCCGACAACAATTTCGGATTTGGAATTGCCAGCTACACCGCCGCAAGAAACTATTTGAAGAGCAAGTCAGCCTATACCGAAGTCCTGCTGTATCCCAATGCAGTCAGGAACGTCTTCCAATTGTCCTTCCGGGATTTGCCTGAAGGAACAATCGTACTTTCCTTCTTTGATATGGCAGGTCGTCAGTTACTTACTAACACGACCACAATGACCTGGGAGTTGGATCCGCTATTGATTGATGTCGCCGAGCTTTTACCGGGTTCATACATCCTGAAGGTCCAGGCCGGAGGGAAGACCTTTAGCCTTCGATTTATGAAGCTTTAATATGCTATTTTTAGGGCCATGAAACCCATCATTGCACCCTCCATCCTCGCCGCGGATTTCGCCAACCTGCAACGCGAAATCGAAATGATCAACAGCAGCGCTGCCGACTGGATACACGTCGATATCATGGATGGTGTTTTTGTACCCAATATCTCCATGGGTGTGCCGGTGGTTGAGGCCGTCAACCGGCACGCCAAAAAGCCTTTGGATGTGCACCTGATGATCGTGCATCCAGAGAATTATGTGGAGGCCTTTCGCAAGGCTGGTGCGGCTACCATCTCTGTGCACCTGGAAACCTGTCCACACTTGCACCGGAACATCCAACAGATCAAAAGCCTAGGCGCTCAGGCGGGCGTAGCGATCAATCCGCACACACCGGTTCAGCACCTGGAAAGTATCATTCGCGATATTGACCTGGTTTGTATGATGTCCGTGAATCCCGGGTTTGGCGCACAGAAGTTCATTGAGCACACATATGAGAAGGTAAAGGCACTGCGGTCAATGATTTCAGCCACAGGATCCAAGGCGCTTATTGAAATTGACGGAGGAGTAAACCTGAACAACGCCCGCCCGCTGATGGATGCCGGAGCCAACGTGCTGGTGGCCGGGAACCTGGTGTTCTCTGCCAAAGACCCGGCCGGGGTGCGGTAGCAGTTGACCCAGGTGTGACCACTGGCAAGGATTTTGATCTAATCTGTTGAATTCAGACTCCATGAGAACTGTTGCCCTGATTGCATTGCTGTTGCTGGGCTCCTGCGCCCGCACCGTCACCCGCATTGATCCTGCTACTCCCACCGATCTCAGCGGAAGATGGAATGATACCGACAGCCGCGAAGTGGCGACGAGCATGATTAACGACCTGCTGAACAGCGAGAAGTTTAAGGAGTATGCCAAGACCCTGGGTCGAAAGCCTGCCATCCTGGTGGGAGAGGTCAAGAACAAGACTACCGAACATATCGACGCGGAGAACTACATCAAGAAGATGGAACTGGCCATCTACAACTCCAATCTCGCCGACCTGATTGAGTCGGCGGCCTTCCGCGACAAACTCCGGCTCGAGCGCATCCAGCAGCAAGACTTTGCTGATCCGGCTACCGTGGCAAAATGGGGCAAGGAGGTGGGGGCCAACCTCATGCTGTTTGGCGAGATGACATCAGAAATTGACACCTACCAGAAACGCCGGACGGTGAACTACATCACGACCTTGTTTCTGACCGACATGGAGACTAACCGGCGTGTGTGGTACAGCCAAAAAGAGATCAAGAAATACGTGAGAAACTAACCGACCATGCGTCGCATTTTACTCATCCTTTCTCTTGCCTGGCTAACGGGTTGTGCCACTTATTATCAGGCCAACTTTAGCTTCAATGAGCAATTTGAGAAGGGTGATCTGCAGAAGGCACTGTCCACCCTGCGTGCTAAACCATCGGAGGGT
>DNZD01000122.1 GCA_003504855.1 Cytophagales bacterium | reverse complement strand
TAGTGCCACCGACTTTGGCTGCGGTACCGGAAAGGCATTGCCCTTGCTGGCACCTGTTTTCAAAACTGTTTACGCATTCGATATCTCCGATGCATTGCTGGAACAGGCAAATAAGCGTGGCTATCGCAACGTAGTACTCAGGCAAGCTGACCTGACCAAACCCTTGCGCAAGGTTACGCCTGTTGATTTTGTATTCAGCTGCAACGTCATCATGTTGCCGACCAGGGCCCAAAACATGGCCATGCTGAAGAATGTATTCAGGGCACTTAAACCGGGAGGGACCGCTCTGATTGTTGTGCCATCCCTCGAGTCGATGTTGCTGTCATCCACGCGATTAATTGAATGGTACGCAAGGCAAGGAGTGGCGGCCAATAGAATCCCGAAAGCGGAATTCGACTATTACCAGGGACCGGTGACAGATACCATTCAGGGATTGATCCGGATTGACGGTGTTCCGACGCAACATTATACGGAGCCTGTACTCGGCGGCATGCTCTATGATGCCGGCTTGCGGCTGCTTACCTTGGACAAGATTGAATACGATTGGAATACAGAATTTGACCGACCACCGGCCTGGATGCGGGCTCCGTATCCGTGGGACTGGCTGGCAGAATGCACGAAACCTTAACGAATGACTACACTCGACAAAATGCTGGGGATTGACTATCCCATCATCGCAGCCCCCATGTTCCTGATTTCCAACACCACCATGGTGAAGGCCGCTTTGGCCAATGGAATTACAGCTGCCTTTCCGGCGATGAACTACCGTACCGATGCCGAACTTCGCAGTGCCATTCAGGAGATCAAAGCAGCCACCACCAAACCATTTGGGGTGAACCTGATCGTGAATAAATCAAACCCCAAATACAAAGATCATCTCAATACCTTGATTGAATTACGGGTAGGATTCATCATTACTTCACTGGGCAATCCCAAGGAAGTGATCGAGCGTTGCAAACCCCTGGGCATAAAAGTTTTTTGTGATGTGGTGGATCTGCCATATGCACAGAAAGTTGAATCCTTGGGCGCTGATGCAGTGATTGCAGTGAACAGTCAGGCGGGTGGTCATGCGGGCAATATTTCTCCGAAGGACCTGGTGACTACCCTTACTTCAAATTGCCGGATTCCGGTGATCTCTGCCGGCGGTATTTCAAAAGGCAAGCACATCCGGGAAGTAATGAGTTGGGGGGCAGCCGGTGTATCGGTAGGCACGATATTTATTGCGTGTGAAGAGGCTAATATTTCTCCTGAATACAAACAAGCCATGATCGACTACGGCGCAAAAGACATTGTGCGGACCAACAAGCTTTCCGGTTCAGCACTTACGGTGATTAACACGCCATATGTTCAACAGTTGGGTACCAAAGCCAACTTGCTTGAATGGATATTGAATAACAACAAAACCCTCAAGAAATACGCTAAGATGATTATTGCGTTACGGGGCATGAAAGCCGTAGAGAAAGCTGCCTTTGGCGCCACCTACAAGACTGTTTGGTGTGCCGGACCAGCCATTGAAGATGTGCACAGCGTGCGATCTATGAAGGACATTGTCAATACACTCACCCGCGAGTTCGACGAATCAAAATGAACAAAGTATAGTCTGATATGCAGGAGATAGCATCCATGTTTTCACTTGCCGGAAAAACAGCGGTGGTTACCGGCGGCACCGGTGTGCTCGGCGCTTCGATGGTTAATGGTTTGGCAAGGGCAGGTGCCCGCGTGGTGGTAATCGGCCGGCGCAAGGACATTGCCGAACAACGTGCCGCTGACATCCTGAATGCCGGTGGTCAGGCAATAGGCATTGCCGCCGACGTGCTCGACGCAGCCCAACTGGAAGCTGCAAATGATCAGATAATCAAAGAGTTTGGAACGATAGATATCCTTGTTAATGCGGCTGGCGGCAATCTGGCCGGCGCCGTTATTCCTCCGGACAAAACATTCTTTGACCTGAGGATGGAGGATTTTAACCAGGTGATGGACCTCAATGTGATGGGGACCGTATTACCAACCAAGGTTTTTGCCACCGACATGGCCAGGCGTAAGAAAGGCGTTGTCATCAATATTGCGTCAATGGCTTCTTTCAGACCCATTACGCGGGTGGTGGGTTACGCTGCGGCCAAAGCAGCCATTGAAAATTTCACCCAATGGTTGGCGGTCGAAATGGCCAAAAAATATGGTGAAGGCATCCGTGTGAATGCAATCTCGCCCGGCTTTTTTCTTACCGATCAAAACAGAAGTTTGCTTACCAATCCAGACGGAAGTTATACAGCCCGAGGCCAGGCTGCCATTCAACAGACACCGTTTGGCCGATTTGGGAGGCCAGACGAATTGATTGGTACGCTTATCTGGTTGTGTTCTGATGCGTCGGCATTTGTAACGGGTGTGAACGTTCCTGTTGATGGTGGCTTCAATGTATTCTGTGGGGTATGAGCAAAGGCAAACCATTTCTCGACGAGAATTTTTTGCTGCACAGCGATACGGCAGTTCAATTGTACCATCAGTTCGCTGCTGGCCTGCCGATTATTGACTATCACAATCATTTGTCACCAAAAGATATCGCATCCAACCGGACATTCAACAACCTCACCGAAGCGTGGCTGGAAGGGGATCACTACAAGTGGCGTGCAATGCGGGCGCAGGGTATCCCTGAACGGTTGATTACCGGCAATGCGTCAGCCCACGATAAGTTTGTGGCCTGGGCCTCTACCGTCCCGGCAACGTTGCGTAACCCGCTCTACCACTGGACCCATCTTGAACTCAAGAACTACTTTGGCATCACCCCGTTACTCGATGCGGGGACGGCAGAAGAAATTTACAACCGGGCGAATGCACAGTTGGCATCACCAGGACATAGCGTTCATGGTTTGCTGAAAAAGATGAAGGTGGAAATAGTTTGTACCACCGATGACCCGGCCGATAGCCTCGAACACCACATACAACATGCGAGTCAACACAGTGGCATACGAATGTTTCCGTCGTTCCGCCCGGATAAGTCGTATGCGTTGCACGATCCGGGCGCCTATAACGACTATTTGAATGTACTCTCTGCCTCGGCGGGCGTATCGATTCAAACACTCGATCACCTGCTCGAAGCCTTGCAGAGCAGAATGGCTTTCTTCCATCAGTTGGGTTGCCGTGCTGCTGATCATGGGTTGCGTTACATACCCTATGATCCGGAGGCACAACGCAAAGGTCCCGCCATTTTCAAAAAGATCAGGGGAGGACATGGATTAACCCGCGAAGAGCAGGATATTCTGACGTCGGCTATTCTCCTGCAGGCAGGTCAGATGTATTCCAGAATGGGGTGGGTGCAACAGTTCCATCTCGGTGCGATGCGCAACAACAATACGCGGTTGCTGCACCAGCTGGGTGCGGATACAGGCTTCGACTCCATTGGCGATTATCCACAAGCTGAGACCTTGTCACGTTTTCTCGATCACCTGGATACGCAGGGTGATTTGGCCAAGACCATCTTATATAACCTGCACCCGGCGCAAAATGAAGTATTTGCCACCCTGGCGGGAAATTTCAATGATGGTTCCATTCGTGGCAAGATGCAGTATGGTTCGGGATGGTGGTTTCTGGATCAGAAAGATGGCATGGAGAAACAACTCACAGCGTTGTCTAATATGGGGCTGCTATCCCGGTTTGTGGGGATGGTAACCGACTCCAGGAGTTTCCTTTCTTTTCCCCGGCATGAGTACTTCAGGCGGGTGCTGTGCAATCTGATTGGGCGTGATGTGGAGCGGGGCGAACTACCCAATGACAAAAATCTGTTGAGTCAATTGGTGATGGATATCTGCCATCACAATGCGGCAGCCTATTTCAACTTCCCGGCAGCTTCCTGAAATACGGTAATGGTTGATCGGGCACCTCAGGCGTGCTCCATGGCAGGCTTCTGCTTCTGTTGAGCCAGTTGTTGCTTGAATTCGCGCATGCTGATCATGGTATCATGCTCAGGATCCCAAAACTTCAACCGGAAGCACTGAATCATGTTGCCGGGCGTCCACCGGGTAGTAGGTACGGTGTCCAATTCAGGCATGCTCTTCATAGCTTCAGGAAGCCGGTAGAAGGGGATGCGTGAGTTGAGGTGATGAACGTGGTGGTATCCGATATTGGCTGTAAACCAATGCATCACCGGATTCATGTGCATGTAACTGGTGGAAGCAATGGCCGCAAAATCGTAAGCCCAATCCTGGTTCTCACGAAACTTGGCGCCGGGAAAATTGTGCTGCGCATAAAAGAGATAAGCGCCGATGCTGTATGCCAGGAAAAACGGGAACCACCAGGTGAGTATCACAGCCTCCATGCCGATGAAGTAGTAGGCGAGGCCACCCAATACAAAATGAAGCGCTACGGAAATAAGGGAATCGGCATGTTTGGAAGGGCTTTCAAAGAATGACTTCAGGTTAAGCCAATAAATAAACAGCGTAAAGTACCCGAGCAGGATCACGGCCGGGTTGCGGTTGATGAGATATAAGGTCTTTTCTTTTTTACTCAGGCGCAGAAAACGCGTTTTGCTAACCGTGGGATAGGATCCGATGCCTGCCGTAGTAAGTTTAGAATTGTTGTTATGGTGGTGATCGTGGGTACGGCGCCAGATGGTATCCGGCGCGATCAGGTACAACCCGATTCCCTTCATCAGCACCTCGGCCACTTTAGAACGGGACAAAATGGCGCGGTGCTGGTAGTCGTGATAAATCACAAAAAGCCGAACATGGGTCAATCCTGCAATGATGCTAATCAGGAACCTGAACCAGATGGGCAGCGCACTAAGGGCGGTCAATGTGAGCAGGCCGGCCAGCAGCAGGATGGTAATAATCACCTCAACCCAACTCCTGGTTACGTTTTCAACCGCAAAACCTTTGCTCGCTTGTATTAATTCCTTTCCAGTGCGCATGCTGCTTTCAGTCGCCCGCAAAGGTATGGAATTTGAATGAATACCACCTAGGAAGCAGGGCTTCCATTCTCTACCGGTTTGGTATACTTCCACCGGCGATGCGACCAAAGCCACAGTGTTGGCTCGGCAATGATCTGGCGCTCCAAACGTCGCATAAACGCATCAGTGATTTCATTTTCTGCTGTCTCGCGGGGATGTTCAAACATCAACTCCAGGTCAATATTATAGTGACCCCGGCGGGGACGGCTGATGTTGAGAAACACAACCGGATAGTCGAACTTCTTGGCCAGTTTCTCGGGTCCGCCAAACACAGCGGTATCCTGATTGAGAAATTTCATCCAGTAGGCATTTTCCGGAAACGCAGTCTGATCGGCAATAAAGGTGGTGGCCGTAACCTGATTCCGGTTAGCCACCATATCCCGGAGCGTTTGTTGCACCGGGGTGATGCGTGTTCCGAACTTCGTGCGCATGCCCACCATCATCTTGTCGAAGTAGGGATGGGTAAGAGGCCGGTAAATCACCACCAGTTGGTGTTTGGTGTTGAGTGTGAAACTGGGGCCGGCCCATTCCCAGTTGCCATAGTGCCCCATCACCACCACCAGGCTTTTCTTTTTTTCGAAAAGTTCATTCATCCAGGCTGGCGTATCCAGCGTGCATAGCTCACGCGCTTCCTGTTCAGTTGTCGTCAATGTCTTCAGGGTTTCCAGGATAAGATCTACCATGTACCGCTGATAGCTTGCACAGAGTTGCTGGATTTCTGCTTCCGACTTTTCCGGGAAAGAATTCCTCAGGTTGCTAAGAATAACGCCTTTCCGGTATCCGGATAGTCGCATCAGGTGATACAACACATCCGAAACTTTGTAAAGTACAGGGAGGGGCAGTGACGCAACCAGGTAAATGAATGGGTAAATGAGGTAGAAAACGATAGCCTGCATGGCGGCAAAGATACTAAAACCTGAAAATCGTATCCGGAATCCAATTTGGTTCGTTTAACCTGCATGACTGTTCTTCATCCCATTCGACTCACTTTCGCGCTGGTGCTTCTGTTTACAGGTGCACGTGCCCAGCAACCAGAAATTTTCCTCCCAGGCTTAGTATCAACCGGACTCAATGAACGGGATATGGCAATTGCGCCTGATGGCAAGGAAATGTATTACTCCATTCAGTCGCAACGTGCAGGCGTGAGTGTAATTGTGCAACGCACCTGGAATGGAAAGGGCTGGGGTGAGGCGCGGGTAGCGGACTTCTCAGGACAGTTTGAAGATGTGGAACCCGCATTTCACCCGGATGGATCGCGCCTATACTTTGTTTCCAACCGACCAATCTCCTCAGGCCGTCCATCGAAGGATTATAACATTTGGTATGTGGATATAAAGCGACCTGGCCCGGTCACTGCCGTGTATGCCGGAGATGAAATTAACTCCATCGCCGATGAATATTATCCTTCTGTGGCCCGCGATGGTTCTGTGTATTTCACCGCCGCACGACCCGATGCACGGGGCAAAGAAGACCTCTACCGGTCAAAGTGGGTTAACAACAAATTTGAATCGCCGGTCAATTTGGGGGATTCCATCAATTCTTCCCTGGATGAGTTCAATGCTTTTGTTGATCCGGATCAACGGTATATCATCCTCGGCATTGAAAATGGTCCGGGTGATCAGGGCCGCGGCGATTTGTATATCAGCTACCATCAGCCCTCAGGTAGCTGGTCGAAGCCCGTAAACCTGGGCCCAAAGATCAATTCTTCCAGACTTGACTACTGTCCATTTGTGTTTGATGGCTACTTATAC
>DNZD01000315.1 GCA_003504855.1 Cytophagales bacterium | reverse complement strand
GTCTGAGATGAGCCCGACAAAATGATGGCCAGGATAAGCATATGTCTTCTGATCGGAGGGGTGTTCTCAATGACAGGCTGTATGGTTTCCGGCAAATTGCCAGGCACCTATGAGGCCACGTGTGTGATCAATGATAATACTCCAATATTGGTCTTACAGATCCGACCTGACCACGTATTTTCATATCGGATAGCTTATGTTAATGACAGTATTGGCGGGAATTGGAGTGTTTCTAAAGATACCCTGATTCTACAATCGACTTACTTTAAGAAGCAAGCCGAACCATTAACGCCAATAAGAAAATATACCGATATTCCTGGTGATCGGGACGTTTACCTGATTAGGGGTAAGCGTCTGTATGCCGTAATGAGGAATGGGCTGAGAAGAAATTGCTGTCTAATAAGATTAAGGAACTGACAGCTGGATATTTTTGCTAGCACGTAGTAGGCGTGTACGCAAATCTGATTTGGAAGATTTGGTGATTGAAATTCGAACCAACATGGATATATTTTCAAACTTAACCTGATTCCTGCATGAGACAATACCTCATAATTCTATCATTAATTTCGATCATGGTGATTTATAGTGCTTGCACCAGTGATCGGAAAGAAGTGATACTAAAGGGAACCTGGTACTATGATCGTTCGGATAGCTCAAAAGTCGCCGACTACACGGAGCTGTATTTTAATGATACTATATTCTACTTCCAGAATGTATCTGTTGGACGATGGTTCCACCCAAGAAGGTACAAGTTGACCGATGACTCAATATTTTTTGAAGATGGGAGCACATTGAAACCATATTATAAAATATTGAAGTTTTCTGACGACACACTCTTTCTGCATCCAGGCCCGATAGTACGCCCTGCTGGGATCGTGAAATGGGTCAGGATGAAGGGCGAGGAGAGAGGTTACTTTGAACACGTTTGGAGCTCCGATGATCATGACTCGCTGATGTATGCGGTCAGGCAAGATTGGCACCGCAGGATGATGCGTTTTCACTATCATCGAAGTGGCAATATGAAGACATATGATTCCCTGTTGAGGTCTGGATATTGGAACTTTACGATGAAGGATGTTAGGGAAGAAATAGAGTACATCAAATGAGGGAAGCCCCAGCGGGCCACTATTAATGGGGCTGGATGGCAAACTGTATGGTGGTATGAGCATGGGCGGGCCAGACCGGACCAACGATAGAAACGCGAATAGCGTTTAGCGGAGGCAGTCCGGAGACTGCCGTCATGCCAGGGCACAAGTGATCGCTATTCAGATCAGTAATTGCGATAAAGAGTTAGTGGCGCGAACACTTGCGCCAGTTGATTACTATATGAATTCTTTTTATTATGGAGCATATCGAGATTCAGCAAGTAAATGGCTCGATAAATCAATTGAAATGGAGAAGCAAGCAGATATTTATGAGACTGTTCATAGGGAGTGGAACAAAGATAATTAATTTAGATATGAGAGTGTTTATTGGTTTATTGATTCTGATATTGATCGCTACAGCTTGTAGCATCTCTTCTAGTAACACTAAAGGAGGGGATAAATTGAATCATATTGATTCTGTCCTTCAGGTAAGTAACTCTTCACAGTTGGGGTATGGTGACACAAGTAGATTAATCTTGGAGACAAAGATTTTGTATAAGAAAGGGGCCTATAGTGAGCTTCTCAAGGTCTATGACCAGCTTATAAGCATAGACTCACTGAATGGAAGCTACCACTATCATAGAGGCCATTGTCTAATAGACCTTCATAGGTATGATGAGTCAATCAGGTCCTTCAACAAATCTTTGAGATTGAACTATAGAACATGCAAATCGTATGCCTCTATTGCGATTTCACTTAGATATTTACATCAACTTGAGAAGGCGGTTGAATTTTGTAAGAAAGGCTTGAAATGTGATCCTGATTTACCTTATGGTAAGGTTATTCTTGATGAATTGAATAAAGAGCTGAAGTCTGGTTCAAGTCTTCGCCCAACCTAATCTCAGCCATTCCCACCAGCCTCAATCAGGCGATCACTTGTACCCGCCATGACGCAAGTCTCCTGACTTGCATTTGGGCAAAACAAAAAAAGGTGAGCTTGATTTAATCTTCTTTTCCTGATTGCCCATCTTGCTCAATACACCTATATTGATTGCAACACATTCACCAAAAGATGTAGATATAATATAATATTTCAACGAAGCTCCATCTTTACACAGATATTCACTGTTATGAAGCATACCTTCCTTTTGTTTTGTTTATTCACCACATCCCTCGCCTCCGCCCAGGACTCTGCCCGCGTGATCTTCTACCGCCCTTCGAAGTTTGCCGGCAGCATGGTGTCCTATCGCATCTCGCATGGAGCTACGGAGATCGCCCGGATGATGCCGGGTTCGGTGGCACAGTACAAGACCGTGGCAGGATTGCAGACATTCATTGGAAAGACCGAGGGAGAGCGGTCTATCACCCTTCAACTGAAGGAGGGTCAGACCTATTATATCGAATGTGGCATTACCATGGGTGCCATGGTCGGATTGCCTGCTTTCCGTCAGGTGTATTCGTATGAGGCCCGGCAGGAACTTATGAAGTTGAACCCCGCGCTGGCGGCCTCGATCAAGGATGATGTCGTGCAGATCGGCGAACAGCAGAAGGACACCGTACGGGCGCTTAATAACCTCTATACCCGTAAGCGCAAAGGCGGCACATCACGAGCACTTTGGTTTGGTATGTTTGGCCTGGCGTCTTTGGTCGGTACCGTCTCCTCCGACAGCCCCGATCCGGGCAACTATATCTTTATTGGGTTGTGTGGCATCATGGCTGGCACCGGACTCGGGAATGCAAGTCGGTTCGATCACAATCACCTCGAACCGGTTCTGCAGGCTTATACCCATGGAGCAGGATTGCCGGCAAGTGTAAAAAGTAAGCTGAGGAGGAAGGACTTTAAGTAGTGTGTGCAAGTAGTCTGTGCCGGTGTTCTTCACCGGCACGTGGGAGTCATAGTTAGAGGTACGTTTATGCCATTTTCTTCAGAGCAAAAGATCGCAATGAGATTCAGATGAAGTATAAGGGCATGCTGAGCGTTTGGATTGTAGTGTTGATTCAGGCAATGAATCTTCGGTGCGACTTTTATTGTAAATCATTTAACGGTGAAGAGAGGCTCGGTAATGGATTTACCTTGGTGAATGAGGATGTGAAGCGCGCGTATGTTATGTTTTGTTTGTCAAAGGGCTCATGCTGTGATATGGGTATTGATGTCATTCCGTCGAAAGTGATTGCATTGAATTACGATGAAAGGTGGATAATAGCATCGTCAGAAGGCGAAGAGATCACCTCGTATTGGATTGTCAACAAAGCTGCCATGCCCCCTGCAAACAGCTGTAAGTCGATGGATTGTGCGAAAATTCTGAAATCGAACACATGGGGGCCGCTTTCGATGAAGGAATTTGGGGTCATGCTTGATAGCTTAGAGATTGGGATGAAGTTGGAGGTTAAATGAATAGATATTGAGATGTCAACTTCGGTACGAGGAAGGATTGCAAAATGATTAGTAGAATAAAGAATCAACTCCTGCTATTTAGTCTGCTGCTGTCCTCCGGTCCAGTGCAGGCGCAGGACAGCGCCAAGGTATTTTTCTATCGTCCCCTTCGGCTGCAGGAGAATTCTGTAATTCTACTGCGCGAAGGGGATGCAGTGCTGGGTAAGGTTTTTCCGGGCGGAATTCTCACCAGAAAGTTTGCTGCTGGTAAGCATACGATTACCATGAGTATTGTAAACAATATTGAATTCAGTCTGGAGGTCCAGGGCGGACAGGTCTACTTTGTGGAGACCACCATGGATGCCAACTACTTCAAGGAGGCACCTGCCGCAACGATCAAGACTCCGTATTTGGCACGTCTGGATATCGTAAAACTTAATCCTGCTGTTGCCCAGACCATTGAATTGGATAAGACCGAGGAGCTGATCAGGTTGAGGACTGATACCATCCGGGCGGTAGAGAAGTTGTTTTCACGCAAGAGTATTAATGCCGGCAGGGGATGTTTATATTTTGGTTTTGGCCTGGCGGGGTCATTGATTTATTTAGCTCAAGGGGAAGGGACGGATCCAGGTACCCTGGCATTGGATGGTGTGTTTTTGTATGCACTGATCAAGAACATTAACAAGGCGGATCGGTACGATTATGTGAGATTCAGTGAACTGAGGAAGGCCTATCGGGAGGGTACACCACTGCCGACTGCGGTTAAGTTGAAGCTGCGTCCAAAGGACTTTCGTCGTGGCCGCAGGAGCGATTTGACGTTGTAGTAGGTATAGCCGACTTTAGTCTGTACCGGTGTTCTTCACCGGCACGTGGTTAGTGAAAATTCAATCCCTTCGGGATTATCTGGTGCAAGTGTTCGCCCAACTCAATCTCAACCATTCGTACCAGACTCAAACAGGCGTTCACTTGTACCTACCATGACGCAAGTCTCCTGACTTGCACATTATTTCAAAGAACTTTATCTCACCACCGCATTATGATCTATCAAATAAGATGCCCACATTTTCAAATCCTAAAATTTTCAAATCTTCAAATTAAAGCCCCACAGTTAACTATCCGAACATTCATTTAGCCAAGGCATACGGAACGTTTAGGCAAGGCTTATCGAAGGTTTATCCAAAGTCTACCCAAAGCTTAGACAAACCAACAGGTTGCTTTCTATTTCGTTTATACCCGATTGGTAATGGATAGCAGCCGGTCAGGTGAAATATCGCTAAGCGCCAGGTGACGGATAGGTGAATCACAGGAGAGCGGTCGCAGGCGGATTGGTAAATCATAAGTAACCCGTAGGTAATTTCTCGCAGAAAGCAGCGTGCTTTTCGCAGAAACATAGGTAACGACTCGCAGAAAAGTGGCTGAAATGATACCAGTTCCAAGGAACTCATTAAGCACCAGCAGGTAGTTTATGCCGGTGTTCTTCACCGGAATGTGGGAAAAAGTATGTGGTAAGATAGGCACCAAGCTTCGGTGGTTGGTGACAACACCAAACCACAGGCAACTGGCAAGATCTGAGCAATAGCAGTCAGGAGACTGCCGTCATGGTAGGGCACAAGTGATCGCTATTCAGATCGGTAAGGGCGATAAAGTAGTTTGTGGGCGAACACTTGCGCCAGTTTGGTAGTTTATGCCGGTGTTCTTCACCGGCATTTGGGAAAAACGCATCACATTTTCAAATCATCAAATCATCAAATTCTCCACTGTATGTTTATGTACTTCTTTTGATGTATAGTAAAACCCTGTCAGCCCTCTTACCTTGCCCAAATGAGAAATACACTACTGTTTTCAATCTTGTTTGTTGCCTGTACTGCAGTTGCTCAGGAAAATTTTCAACCAGGTAAGGTCATCACGCTCAGCGGCGATACGATTGCAGGTCAGATCGACAATCAGCTCTGGAGCTTCAACCCCACGTCCATTCGCTTCAGGGCAAATGCGGGAGGGATCATGACCTACGAGCCAAAGGACATCAACGGATTTGTGCTGAATGATGCCCAGTACCGAAGCTATTCGGTGAGCTACGATTCGTCCAGCAGTAAAGTTCAATACCTGACTGCTGTCCAAATCGCAACGTATAAGAAGGCGACATTATTTCTTAAGGTATTGATGAAGTCCAGATATGATCTGCTGGAACTGATGGATGCAGGAGAACGGGTTCACTACTTTATGGCGGATGGTAGTAAGATTGAAGAATTGGTGAATCATCCGTTCAAAGTCGAGCGCAATGGCGCTAAGGTGGGTATTGCCCAAAACAGAATATTTGTTCGCCAGTTGCAGCAGTACGTGGCTGCTTGTAAGTCCCTGGTCATAAATGAGAACATCCCTTACCGCCGGAAGGACCTGCAGGAAGTTATTGCTGAATTCGCAAGTTGCTCCGGGTACCAGGGGCCTTCGGGGGTGCTGGAAAGCAAAGCGAAGGCCAAATTTGAATTTGGCATTACAGGTTCTGGCGGATTGGACAAGTTTACCAAGGAAACAAAGTCGGGATTTGGCTATGGAGGCGGGATATTCCTGGGGTATAGTCCACCCAACAGAAACTACCGTGCTGGTTATCGCTTTGAAGCGGTAAAATATGTTTTCCCTAAGTCGACAGAGACGTTCACCGGGGGATTTGGGAATACCTTCTCTAACATAGTGACCATCTCTTCGATTAAACTATCCCTGCTCGCAAGGATCCGATTTGAAGAATCAAAGCATCAGTCTTTTGCCACATTTGGTGTAGCCCGCATGTTCAACAATATCAGTTATATTTCTTCAGCATACCTGATTATCAGTGACCCAAATATTCTATTTATAGCCGGGGCAGGAACCAATTTTGGCCCGGTCAGTCTTGAAGGTCGTGGTGAATTTGGTGCTGCCGGCTATTTGGCCGGTAAGGCCGTTTTGTCGTGGACGTTGTTTAAGTCGAGCGGAAAGTAGTATGATGGCTATCTAATTGGACACTTGTAGCGAATATAGGCAGTCCGGAGATTGCCGTCATGGTAGGCACAAGTGATCGCTGTTCAGATCGGGAAATGTGATTAGAACCTTGTGGCGCGAACACTTGCGCCAATCTAAGTAGTATGTGCCGGTGTTCCTCACCGGCACGTGGGTAGATTCGAGAACGCTGGGATGATGATTCAACCCCTTCGATGGGTATTGTTGCTTCGCATGTAGTTCGCATCGGCACGCGTCTGAAGACGTCGCGCCATAGTGTGGTAGTGAATAGCAGTCAGGAGACTGCCGTCATGGTAGGCACATGTGATCGCTATTCAGACCGGTAAGGGCAATAAAGAGTTTGTGGGCGAACACTTGCGCCAGTTTGAGGTCTGGAGACGTCGCGCTATAGTATCGTCACGCTATAAGTACACCACATTCTCAAATCTTCAAATTATCAAATCGCCAAATCCTCAAATCTTCAAATCTTCAAATTCCCCCTGACTTAAATCACCTCCCGCACTCCTTTGCATTACCCCGGCATTGATGAAAATCAGCTAAAATCCACCAAAAATGGCCGTAATTTGGGTCAATTCTCAAGCGGACTATGACCAACGCCATCTACCTCACCACCACCGAACCGTATTCCGGCAAATCGGTGATCGCCCTCGGGCTCATGAACCTCCTCGCCGGGAAAACGGATAAAATCGCCTACTTCAAACCGATTATCAGCCGGGAACCTCCGGAAAAGGACAACCACCTGGTGATGATCGCCGGTCACTTTAACCTGACCACCAAATACGAGGAAATGTATGCCTACACGCGCACGCAGGCATTCAACCTTATCAACTCGGGAAAGGAAGCACAAATGATCGACGGGATCATCGAGAGCTTCAAACGCCTGCAAAAGCGATTTGACTTCGTGGTGGTAGAGGGCACGGACTTCACCGGAACATCCACCAACATCGAATTCAAAGGCAACATCACCATCGCCAAGAACCTGGGTATTCCCGCAGTGATCATTGTAAAAGGAGAGGGCAAGGCGGTACAAGAGATTGTCGACACCTCGGTGTCCAATACGAAGAGCTTCCGCGACGAAGGGGTTCAGGTGCTCACGGTGGTGGCCAACAAAATTGGAAAGGATGATGCCGAACCGCTCAAGGCTAAATTGGGCAAGGCCCTTCCGAAAGATGTGATCGTCACCACATTCCCCGCCACCCGCGAACTGGGCAGCCCTACGATGAAGGAAATCCGGGAGGCGGTGGACGGCACTGTCCTCTTTGGGGAAAACCATCTGTCAAATCAGGTGGATCACTCCATCGTCGGCGCCATGCAACTGCACAATGCGCTCACGCGACTCAATAAAAACACGTTGATTGTTACGCCAGGCGACCGGGGTGATATCATCATCGGCGCCCTGCAGGCGAATATCTCTAAGAACTACCCCAAGGTGGCGGGCATCCTGTTAACCGGCGGCCTGCTTCCGGAACCCACCATCGTCAAATTGATTGAAGGTCTGGAAACGGTTGTCCCCATCATTGCGGTGAAGGGGGGTACGTTTAAAACAGTTGCTCAGGTAGCCAATACGCAGTCGCGGATATCACCCGACAGCAAAGAAAAGATAGCCCTCGCCATCCGTATGTTCGACGAACACGTGGACGTACACACGCTGGAACGGAAGATCATCACCTTCCGCACGTCGAGTATCACGCCGCGTATGTTCCAGTACCAGATTGTACAGCGGGCCAAATCGAGCAAGAAGCACATCGTACTGGCCGAGGGCGACGACGACCGAATCCTCCAGGCCGCTGACATGCTGATCAAACAGGATGTGGTGAAACTATCCATCCTGGGCAATCCGGATGCGATACTGGCATCATTCAAGCGCCTGAACCTGTCGCTGGATGCAACGAAAGTAAACATCATTAATCCGGCTACATCGCCGCGGTACCAGGCTTATGTACAACAACTCGTGGAGTTGAGGAAGGGCAAGAACCTCACCGAGGAAATGGCCCGCGACCTGATGCTGGATGTATCCTACTATGGCACCATGATGGTGTTCATGGGTGATGCAGATGGCATGGTTTCCGGTGCAGCCCATACGACCCAGCACACGATCAGACCAGCGCTCCAGTTCGTTAAGACCAAACCTGGTATCAAGACCGTTTCATCCGTATTCTTTATGTGTCTCCCGAACCGTGTGTCGGTGTTTGGAGACTGTGCCGTAAACCCCAATCCGACATCAGAACAACTCGCAGATATTGCCATCTCTTCGGCAGACACCAGCAAAATGTTTGGTATTGAACCCAAGGTGGCGATGCTTTCATATTCGTCGGGTACCTCCGGCGAAGGCGAAGATGTGGATCGCGTACGTGCCGCTACGGAACTGGTGCGCCAGAAACGTCCCGACCTGAAAGTGGAAGGACCGATACAGTATGACGCTGCTGTTGACCCTTCGGTGGGCAAGAAGAAGATGCCAAACTCCGAAGTGGCAGGACAAGCCAGTGTGTTGATCTTCCCCGACCTGAATACGGGCAACAATACGTACAAGGCCGTTCAACGGGAGACCGGTGCATTGGCCATTGGTCCGATGCTGCAAGGTCTCAACAAACCGGTTAACGACCTCAGCCGCGGATGTACAGTGGATGATGTGTTTAATACCGTTGTTATCACCGCCATCCAGGCACAATAGCCCCCAATCCCCAATCCCCTAATCCCCAAACGTCCCCTCCCTATGAAGGTATTCGTAATCTACTCCGGAAGCAGTTCCATAAAATATCAGCTGATCCAAATGCCGGCGGGTGATGTGATATGTACCGGCATGATCGATCGGATTGGATTGGAGGGATCAAGCATCACGCATAAGACTTTTCAGGAAGGCAAGGAGGTCGTGCATAAATTGGCCATCCGGATCACTGACCATGCGGCTGGATTAAGTGAGGCAGCGCGACTGTTGTCTGACAAGGATATTGGTGTCATCAAGTCTCCCGACGAACTCGATGCAGTGGGACATCGGGTGGTGCATGGAGGTGAGGCTTTCTCTAAGACGATGATCATTACGGACGCTGTGAAAGCTAAGATCAAGGAGTTGTTTCCCCTGGCGCCGTTGCACAATCCACCCAACTATCTCGGTATTGAGGTTGCCGAGAAGATTTTCCCCAAGGCGACTCAGGTAGCAGTATTTGACACGGCATTTCATCAAACGATGCCTCCGGTGGCGTTTAGAATGGCAATACCCAATGAGTTGTATGAAAAGCATCAGATCAGGGCCTATGGATTTCACGGCACCAGCCACAAATATGTCTCTGCACAGGCGGCAGCATATCTGAAAAGCAAGTCAGCCAGGATCATCACCATCCACCTCGGCAATGGATGTAGTATGGCTGCCGTCCGTGACGGTGCCTGCATTGACACAACGATGGGACTGGGTCCCATGAACGGCCTCATCATGGGTACGCGTACGGGCGACATAGACCAGTCGGTGATTTTTCATTTGATTCATCAATTGGGATACAGCGTTGATGATGTCAATACCATGCTCAACAAGAAGAGCGGTATGCTGGGACTTACGGGTTCCAGTGATATGCGCGACGTCAAAGCGGCATACCAGAAAGGCAATGCGGAGGCTCAGTTAGCCTATACTATGTATGCCTATCACATCAAAAAGTATATCGGTGCTTTTGTGGCTGCCCTGGGCGGACTGGATGCGATCGTATTTACGGCAGGGGTAGGAGAGAATGACGCGCTTACCCGCAAACTCTCCACCGAAGGACTTGAATACCTCGGACTGAAACTCGATGGGACGAAGAACGAAGCCGGTGGCAAAGGCATTTACGAGATCAACACGTCTGATTCACCTGCAAAAATCCTGGTTATCCCCACCAACGAAGAGCGCGAGATCGCGAATCAGTGTTATGGGTTGTTGAAGTAGGCACCTTCGGTGCGAATGCAGGTTTCCCGCTGAAAGCGCAGAGGAGTGCAGAATACGCAGAAGAAATGCAGTTCCCGCAGATCTCGCGGATTGAATGCTCCGCAGATGCACGCGGAATTGTTTATTGATCTGGATAGAAAACGCAGAAGTTTCATTGGCGCGAAATGCATCCCGAAGATGCATCAACTATTTTTTCCTTTGCGTCTGTGTTATGGGTTTTTGAAGTAGGCACCTTCGGTGCGAATGCAGTTTCCCGCTGAAAGCGCAGAGGAGTGCAGAATACGCAGAAGAAATGCAGTTCCCGCAGATCTCGCGGATTGAATGCTCCGCAGATGCACGCGGAATTGTTTATTGATCTGGATTGAAAACGCAGAAGCTTCATCGGTGCAAAATGCAGTTCCCTGCAGATGCCATCAACTATTTTTTCCTTTGCGTCTTTGCGCCTCCGCGGCAAAAAAATTGGTATCTTAACCTTCAAATCATCCCTATGTCCCGCCTCATCATCGCGCTCCTGCTCATGACCTCTCAACTTCACGCCCAAACCAAAGCCCCCATCAAATTCCTCGCCCTCGGTGACTCTTATACAATTGGGGAGAGTGTTGCGGTAGACGAACGCTGGCCTGAGCAATTGGCAGCGGCCCTCAGGGCCAAAGGAAAACAAATTGACGGACCGCGAATCATCGGCGTTACGGGCTGGCGTACAGATCAGTTGAAGAAGGCGATAGAAGAGGCACAGTTGAAAAATGATTATGGCATGGTCTCGCTGCTCATTGGCGTGAACAACCAATACCAAAAGCGTACTGCCGAAAGCTATGCGCCTGAGTTTGAAGAGTTGCTGAATATCGCCATTAAACTAGCCGGAGGAAAAAAGGAGAATGTATTCGTAGTATCAATTCCTGATTATGGATACACACCGTTCGGTAAGCCCCGCCAGGCTGAGATTACGGCTGCGATCGACAAATTCAATGAAACAAATCTGGCTATTACGAAGCGCCTCGGTGTTCGATATGTCAACATCACCGACCTCACCCGTGAGGGATTGGAAAAGCCGGAGTACGTCGCTGGTGATGGCCTGCACCCTTCGGGCAAAATGTATGCCTTGTGGGTAAAGCGAATCCTCCCAGTTCTGGGATATTGACCAGAGTTTAGTCCCGGTAAGTGTTCTTGGTTAGTTTCCGGTCGGTGTTCTTCACCGACTGA
>DNZD01000130.1 GCA_003504855.1 Cytophagales bacterium | reverse complement strand
AGGCGTCTATCTGCTCACCCACGAACCGATGGCGCATGAAGACATTCCGGACGGTCGGATCAATATGGCCGGTCACCTGCATCCCGGTGCCCGCCTTGAGGGACGCGGCCGACAAGGAATTGTGCTGCCCTGCTTCTGGCTTTCGCCAAACCAACTGATCCTCCCGGCATTCGGTTCGTTTACAGGCCTGGCCACCATCCGACCAGGTGCCCAGGACCGCGTTTGGATAATTGTAGAAAGACAGATTATGGAAGTCACGCTCGAAGCACCAAAAAAACAAACCCGTTTGTCACGATGAAGCACATTCTCCTATTGCTGTTCGTAGTCACCGCTAAGGTTACCTGTGCACAGGATACCCTTCGCTTGTCATTGCTCTTCACCGGCGACATCATGCAGCATGAGACGCAGATCAATTCTGCTTATGATCAGGCTACAGGCCGCTACAACTACTTCCCGGTATTTCAATACATCAAGCCGGTGTTGTCGTCCGCTGACCTCACCATTGGCAACCTCGAGTTTACGTTGGGAGGCAAGCCTTACAAAGGATATCCGCAGTTCAGTGCACCGGATGAAATCCTTGAAGCCATTAAGGACGCCGGCTTTGATGCCCTGGTAACTGCCAATAACCACAGTGTCGATCGCTTCCGCAAAGGATTAGAACGAACCATCGATCAGCTGGACAGCGCCGGCATACCCCACACCGGCACCTTCAAGGATACAACGGACTGGCTCAATGACTATCCCATGTTGATCGAGGTGAAAGGCTTCCGGCTTTCCTTGCTTAACTATACCTATGGCACCAACGGAATCCGCGTAAGCAAACCCAACATCGTTAACCTCATTGATACTGCACAGATCCACCGCGACCTGAATAAAGCCCGACAGCAACAAACAGATGCCATCATCGTCTTCTTGCATTGGGGTTTGGAATATCAACCGTTGCCGTCACCCGAACAAAAGCGGGTGGCCGAGTTTTGCTTCCGGCATGGGGCCAAACTGGTGATCGGTTCCCATCCCCACGTGTTACAGCCGATGGAGTGGCGCAAAGAGCAGGATCAGTTTCTGGTTTATTCCCTGGGTAACTTCGTTTCGGCTCAATGGGAACGTTATCGCAATGGTGGTGCCATGGCACACATCAATCTGGAAAAAGTAAAGCGCCCTGACGGAACTGCTTTTGTTCATATCACCGATGCACGATATTCTTTGGAGTGGGTGTATCGCGAACCATCGCAGGGTCGCCGGTACTTCGTTGTACCTGTAGGCGCCTATGAAAATGATCCGGCCATTCCAGCACCGGGTTATTCCAAACAGTTGTTTCAGCAATTCATCCAGGACTCACGCGCCCATTACGGGAAGTACAATGTCAACGTGCCTGAGTGGATTCTCACCAGGCCATGATCAGCGTCGCCCTGTTTTGAACAGGATACCGATGGAAAATTCCATCCCGGTAAAATCAACCTTGGCGTTGGCATAGTCTACCGGTACAGTGGTGATGGTGCCACCAAGGGTGCCTCCTGAATAGGACCCTGTCAACGGCAAATTGGATTGGCCGGCGAGGTAATTTGTTTCGAGCGACAGACCCCATTGTCGCGTCACATCGAAAGTCAGTTCCATGCCCACGGTATATCCAAAGCCGGGGCTGTTCTTGAATGCGAGTTGCGAGGTTGCTACATCCCACTTTTGATAGGCCATTACGGCACGGTCAAAGTTTCCGTAGTTGAGGTGCTGGTCGAAGGCATAGAAAAAGAATCCACCGCCCTTGATATCGAATTCAACTCCTTTGCCTTTGAACTGAAACACCAGCTCAACCGGTACAAACAGCGTGAAGTTAGGTCCGGTCAATGCCGATTTGCTTTCAAACGGCAGGTCCGTCACATTGAGCCCGGACATCCTGTAGAGAGAAGCTCCGGTTTCAATGGCCATAAACCGATTCAGGTCCACACCAACACCGCGGATGGAAAATGGACTGATGGGGGTGGAGAAGTATCCGTTGCGAGGCACGAAGTACGAAAAGGATAACCCAACGCTTTGCGCCGACGCCACGACCGTGGAGAGCGAAAGAAGAACACCCAGTGTCCATTGCTTCATAGCATCATTTTTGCGCAAGATACCGGTTCTTTTTCCGTTGCAATAATTTGTCCCGCCCGGGTTAAAATCCGGTTTATATTTGTTACCGAACCTACACAACTATGAAAAACCTCTGGCTCTTCGGATTGCTACTCATTGTTTCTTGTCAGACGCGCAACATGCCGGCCGACCTGATCATCAAGGGCGGTAAGATATACACCGTCAATGAAAAACAACCTGAGGTGGAGGCGGTCGCTGTGAGGGGAGATACCATCGTATTTGCCGGTACCGTCGCAGATGTAGCGGCGTGGCAAGGGGAGAAGACCGAAGTGATTGACCTGCAAGGGTCAACAATGACACCCGGTTTCATCGAATCCCATGGTCACATCATGGGGCTTGGCTACTTTGAATTAAACCTGGATTTGTCCACGGTGAAAAGCTTCGATGAACTGGTTGAAAAGGTACGGGTCGCGGCAGCCCAGGCTCCTCCCGGCCAATGGATTCTGGGCAACGGATGGCATCAGGATAAATGGGAGGTAAAGCCTGAAAAAATGGTGAAGGGATTCCAGACCCATGAGATGCTGAGCGCAGTATCTCCCAACAACCCGGTGTGGTTGAGACATGCCAGCGGTCATGCAGGATTTGCCAACGCCAAAGCCATGGAGTTAGCAGGGGTGAATCCGTTGAGTAAAGAAGGGCTGAACATTGCCGTAGAAGGAGGGGAGATCATCAAAGATAAAGTGGGCAACCCAACGGGCATCTTCAATGAGCGCGCCATGGCGCTGATAACAAAGCATATCCCTGAGAATACGCCTGAACGTGATGCCCAGGCACTTGAGCTGGCCATGGAGACCTGTGCCCGAAATGGCATTACCAGTTTTCACGATGCCGGTGCGTCACGTTCTGATATTGAGCTCTTTAATCAATTCAATAAAGAGCAAAAGCTGAAGTCCAGATTATATGTAATGCTCACTGGCCGGGACCGTTCGCTGATTAATGAATGGTACCGCAAAGGACCGGTGGTAGATCCACGGGGAGTGACGGTGCGGTCCATTAAGCTCAACTGCGATGGTGCCCTGGGTTCACGCGGGGCATGGCTGCTGGAGCCATACAGTGACAGGTCCGAAACCACAGGGATGGCGACCTTGTCGATGGACACCGTATTAGCCACTTCACGCAGCGGACTTACCTATGGATTTCAGGTATGTTCTCATGCTATTGGTGATCGGGCCAACCGCGAGATTCTGGATCGGTATGAAATGGCATTCAATGAAAATCCGGGACATGATCACCGGTACCGCATTGAACACGCACAACATTTGCATCCCAATGATATTCCAAGATTTGGCAAGCTAGGCGTGATACCGGCGATGCAAGCCATACACCTATCTTCAGACCGGCCCTGGGCCATTGAGCGCCTTGGTGAAAAGCGTATCAAAGAAGGTGCATATATGTGGCAGTCGTTACTGAAGAGCGGAGCCAGGGTAATTAATGGCACCGATGTTCCGGTGGAGCCTATCAGTCCGATAGCGAGTTACTTCGCGTCAGTCACGCGCCAGACGCTGAAGGGCGAGCCTGCCGGCGGCTATGAGCCGGAGGAGAAAATGACCCGCGTGCAAGCATTGAAGTCCTATACATTGGATGCCGCTTACGGCGCTTTCGAAGAGCAGATCAAGGGGTCGATTGAGCCTGGCAAACTGGCTGACTTCACTGTATTTTCTCAGGATATCATGCAAGTACCTGACAGTTCCTTGTTGAAAACAGAAATAGTCATGACCGTTTTGGGCGGAAAGAAAATATATACCAAAAAATAAGTCCTGCGGGTGGGCAGGACTTTGGGTAAAGTTTTGGTTGGAAAAGCGCCTATTTGTGGAGGAATTTGTGTGCCCTTGCCATCAGTGATTTGCGATCGGCGGTGATGGTGGGGTCACTGTAAATTTTGGAAGCAAGTTCTGCTACAACTCCTTTGTTGTATCCGAGTTTGCCGGCAATTTCTTCGCAGAATGCCATCTCACTCTTGAACACCTGTCCGTCGCTCTTCATCAATTGAATCAGGTGATACAAGTTTTCGAACTTCTCGTCTTCAGTAAAGCCCGAGAGATTGCCTATGGGCTTGGGTTTTTCGATCATCGCATTAACCTCTTCGCGGGAGAGTCCATGGGCCTTGCCAATCATGTGAATCGTCTTGGCCTCCTTTTCGCCAATATTATTGTCGCTGGCAGCCAGATTGATTAATACATTGATAGTCTCTTTAATCATATCGCTTATTTTTTCCGAAAATTAGGTCTAGAAACCTTCTAAATCTAAGCAAAAATAGCCTAAATCTTACAACGATTCAAAAAAAATGGTTACTTGAACCCGCTCCGTGCAACCTTGGGCGCAGAGCACGGTCATTGACCCAAAACACGGAAAGAAATGAAAAGTGCATGGATTATTCTGCTGGCTGGATTTGTTTCCCTGGCCGCCGTTGCTCAGCAAAGTGAGGTACGCACACCGGGCTCATTCCGGGGCGTGAAATCCTCCGAAGCCATCGACGTGTACCTGAAAAAGGGAGACAAGGAGAGTGTGAAAGTTGAAATCACAGGAGGTCAGCTTTCGGAGGTAATCACAGAAATATCTGGCGGGTACCTGCGTATCCACATGCGTGAAAGCAACGGCTGGGGACGTAATAAGCGTGATGTAAAAGTCTATGTCACTTATGTGAATCTCGATAAACTGTCGGCCAGTTCAGCGTCTAACATGTTCTCGGATGGCCCGATTAAATTCACCACCCTGGATGTTCATGCCTCGAGTGCAGCCAATATTGAAGTTTCCATAGACGGCGGTGACGTCACGGTACACGCGTCCAGCGCCGGAGACATTAGCCTGGAAGGAAAGGCAAAATCCCTGCGGGCTGATGCGAGCAGTGCTGGCGAAATTGACGCCTATAATCTCACGGTGGAAGGTGCAGAGGCATCTGCCAGCAGCGCCGGAACGGTAAAGTTGAATGTGTCCACAAGTCTCGAAGCCCATGCCAGTAGCGGCGGAAGTATTCGTTATCGTGGCAATCCCGGCAAAACCAATACCGACTCTAGTAGCGGAGGATCCGTGAAGCGCTCGAACTGACAGGAAAATTTCCGAAGTTTACCGTATGCTCGACTTCACCGGTGCCGGTACGGATCGCTTCTTTGTTATTCTCGCAGTAATCTTCATTCGTTATGTGCTGCTGGCATCTATCGCTTATGGAATTTACTACGTGCTGCTCAAGCGCTCGTGGTCGTTCCGGAAGATTCAGTTAAAGTTTCCTGCCGTATCGGACTACCGTCGTGAATTTCTTTACTCAGCAAGTACCTCCCTCATCTTTGCGGGCCTCGGATACCTCTTTTTCTTTGGTCCGCTGGCCCGATACACCATGTTGTACCGGGATATTGACGCCTATGGCGTAGGGTACCTGTTGTTTACTGTTGTACTCAGTTTGGTGGTGCACGACACCTACTTTTATTGGGTACACCGTTGGATGCACCGGCCGGGAGTCTATAAGTACCTGCACAAGGTGCATCACTTGTCTACCAACCCTTCGCCTTGGGCTGCGATGGCTTTCCACCCGCTGGAGGCCGTTATAGAGTTTGGAATCGTAGCGATTTTGCCCTTTCTGTTTCCAATCCACCCGCTGGCAATCGGACTTTTTTTGCTGATCATGATGGTGTACAATGTATATGGACACCTGGGGTATGAGCTCTATCCCAAAGGGTTTGCCTCCAGCAGGATAGGATTGTGGATCAATACTTCTGTGAATCACAACCAGCACCACCAATACTTCAATGGTAACTACGGTCTCTACTTCCTGTGGTGGGATCGGTGGATGGGTACTTTGCGAGAAGACTATTCCAAAGAGTTTGATGCGGTAAAGACCAGGGTCAGCACTCAGGACACTACGTTGTCCTGACATCGGGCGTCATATCGCCTGAATCCTTCCTGAACAATCCAAAGTCCGATGCAGGCGGTGACAAATCCGCCCAGGATATCCGTGAAGTTATGTACCCCAAGGATGATGCGTGAGGACATCATCAGCAATGCCCAGAGGATGGATAGCAGGATAGCAGGTGGTGTTCTGAAAAGTATAAGGGAGAAACCCAGGGCGGCTGCAGATACTTCAGTGGTATGCCCTGATGGGAAGGAATTGCTGCCACCCTTGCTCCACTGGGCAATCCGGCTGTCAACCTCATAGGGCCGGGGCTCCTTGATGGTGCGCTTGATCACTGCCGAGATGGTGCCGCCCAGTCCAATGCTGAGCAGAATGATCAGTCCATTGCGCACAAATTCTTTGCGCTTCCGCGTAATACCAATCGCCACGAAGACGGCCGGGATGCCAAGGCTGATAAAACTGATGGTGTCGGATATCCACTGAAAGAAACGGATGGAGTCAGTGGATTGAATGCCCTGCCAACGGGCAATGATATCCTGCTCAATCAGTTTAAAAGGAGAAATACGAACCCAGGCCAGTGCGGCCAGCAGGAAAATGAGGAACAGTAGTGGCCAGATCGATTTCTTCACGAGGTTTCAAAAGTATGTAATCGGTAGGAGGACAAAAAACGAGTACAAACCAGGCAAAACCGCCAATCACGATCGTGCGGGTTGAAGTATAGGTTTAAGAGAACCCCACACAAGAAAAAACTCTTACGTTTTTTAATAAATAGGGTCAAAAAATACCCTGGCGATCAAAAAATTGATCTAATTTTGGCGCGAATCTGTTAAAAACCACTACACCTATGGCCTATTTACGTTTTGAGGCACTGCGCAAGCTCAGCGAGCGCCCCTCGGTACCGGTAGCCAGCCCGGGAGCCAAAGTATCCGATTTCTTTGCTGAGAATGTGTTCAGTATGGATCAAATGCGGGCAACACTGGCACCCGCCCTGTTCAAAAAGGTGGCATCTGCCATCAAGAACCACGAGAAAATTGATGACACGACTGCCGATGCAGTAGCGTCAGCGGCGAAGACCTGGGCACTGAGCAAAGGTGCCACGCACTTTACCCATTGGTTCCAACCCATGACCGGAGGTACTGCCGAAAAGCATGACAGTTTCTTCGATGCCCTGGCTGGCATTGACAAGTTTAAAGGCAGCGAGCTGGTGCAGCAGGAGCCGGATGCCTCCTCGTTCCCCAGCGGTGGTATCCGCAGCACGTTTGAAGCCCGCGGGTATACGGCCTGGGACCCAACCTCTCCAATGTTTCTCTATGGAAAGACCCTGTGTATTCCGACTGTGTTTGTGTCATACACCGGCGAAACACTGGACATGAAGTCACCGTTGTTGAAGGCCCTGAAGGCGGTGAATATTTCTGCCACCCGCGTTTGCCAGTTGTTCGATAAAGACATTCAGAGTGTAGTGGCTTCGCTCGGTTCTGAGCAGGAGTATTTTGTGGTGGATGAAGCCATGTACATGGCGCGCCCTGACCTCGTTATGGCCGGGCGTACTGTATTTGGTCATGCGCCAGCCCGCGGTCAGCAGATGGAAGATCACTACTTCGGTTCAATTCCGGGCCGGGTATATGACTTCATGAAGGAGTTTGAATTTGAAAGCTGGAAGTTGGGTATTCCTGTTCGTACCCGTCATAATGAGGTGGCTCCCTGTCAGTTTGAAGTGGCTCCGCTTTTTGAAGAAGTAAACGTAGCCAACGACCACAACCAGTTGATGATGGATGTGATGGGTCGTGTGGCTGAAAAGCATAACCTGAAAGTGTTGTTTCATGAGAAGCCGTTCGCCGGCCTCAACGGTAGTGGAAAGCACAACAACTGGTCGCTGATTACAGACACCGGCATCAACCTGTATGCCCCGTCCAGCAGCGCCCGCGACAACCTCCTGTTCCTGACCTTCTTTGTCACGACAGTGAAGGCGGTACACGAATATGCCGACTTGCTGCGTGCCAGCATCGCGACTGCCGCCAACGATTTCCGCCTGGGTGCCAATGAAGCTCCTCCCGCCATCATGTCGGTGTTTATCGGCAGCCAGATGTCAGCCGTACTCGATGAACTGGAGAAGAAAGGCAATGTGAAGATTGAGAAGGGTGACAACATGTACATGAAACTCGGTATCGATCAGATTCCGGAGATCATCCTGGATGCTACAGACCGCAACCGCACTTCACCATTCGCCTTCACAGGCAACAAGTTTGAATTCCGTGCCGTGGGTGCCAGCGACAATTGTGCAGTGCCCATGACGGTGTTGAACCTGATTGTGGCTGAGCAATTGGATCGCTTCAATGAGGCCGTTAACAAGGAGATCGAAAAGGGTGCTGAAAAGCGCCTGGCCATCGTGACGGTACTTCGCAAGTACATCAAGGAATCACGTAACATCCGCTTTGAAGGGGATGGATATTCTGACGAATGGGTGAAAGAAGCGGCCAAGCGCGGACTGAAGAACATCAAGAACATGCCCCGGGCCATTGAGGCATATCTGTCTAAGGATTCCATTCAATTGTTTGAGAAGCACGGTGTATTGAGCCACAAGGAACTGGAAGCCCGTAATGAGATCCGCCTGGAGGCTTACATCAAGAAAGTGCAGATCGAAGCCCGTGTGATTGGTGACCTCGCCATGAACCACATTATCCCCACCGCCATTCAGTATCAAAACAAACTGATTCAGAATGCAAACGGTTTGAAGGGATTGGGCGTTGATAATAAGGCAGTGGTGCAGACCATCAAGGAAATCTCCGGTCATATTGATACCATCAAGAACGGCGTTCGTTCAATGGTGGAAGAGCGGAAACGCATCAACAAGATCGCAGATACGCACAAGCGTGCATATGCCTATTGTGATGATGTAAAGGAGAAGTATTTCGATACCATCCGGGATGCCGTAGATAAACTGGAATTGCTGGTGGACGATGAGGATTGGCCATTGGCAAAATACCGTGAAATGTTATTCCTCCGATAATTACCTGTAACCTAAACCGAAAGGGTGGCTTCGAAAGAGGTCACCTTTTTTATTTAGCTTAGCAAAAAATCAAACTGCATGAAGAAGTCGCTGTTCCTGTTCTTAGTTCTTATCATCACCAATTCGATTGCTCAGAAGAAACCTGTAGCGGAAATTACCAAACTGGTTACCAGACCCCAGGTGGAGGCACCCCTCACATTCTTGTCAGCCGATGAGATGCGGGGACGGGATACGGGATCCCGGGAGTTGGATATTGCTGCCAATTATATTGCCTCTGTATTCCGGCAAGTGGGACTTAAGGAACTGGCCGGAGCTCCGGGTTATTCACAGCCCGTATCATTGGTGAAAGCGGTGCCAGTGGCTTCAGCGACCCTGCGGTTTGGGAGTGAATCGCTGACGTTTAAGGATCAATTTATCGTTGTGGATGGTGCGCGCTCGAGTTGGTCCGGTGAATGTGTTTACGTAGGATATGGCACCCCGGAAGAAATGCCAGCAGACATCAAGGGAAAGATGGTGTTGTCGCTGGCCGGCAGCAAAGAGGCTGGCAATGCTCAAGCAATATTCAGCGCTTCTTCAGAGAAATTTAAGCGCGTGAAGGCAGCGGGTGGTGCCGGTCTGATTGAGTTTTTTGTTACGACTCCTTTTCCCTGGCCATCGCTGGTGAGTTTCTTCACCGGAAATCCCCGCACTACCGTTAAGAAGGATGGGGCTGAAATACCCCGGATCTGGATGAAGGAGGTTGATCTCGCGGGGTTCAAGGAGATTAAGGAAAAGAAGACCGGAACCGTGAGTGTTACTGTTGATCGCCCTGACGCAACATCAATCCCGTCTCGCAATATTGTGGGAGTAGTTGAAGGAACTGACCCTGTTTTGAAGAAGGAGTACCTGGTGGTCTCTGCACACTACGATCACGTGGGGGTTGGTGCCAAGAAGGCAAATGATTCCATTTACAATGGTGCCCGCGACAATGCGCTGGGCACGGTGGCGATGATGACAGCGGCAAAGTACTTTGCGCAGTTTCCGGCCAAACGTTCAATTATTTTCATGGCCCTTACCGGTGAGGAAAAGGGACTACTGGGTAGCGCCTGGTATGCTGAGCACCCGCTCATTCCTTTGAATCAGACTGTCTTTAATATGGATTGCGATGGCGCCGGCTACAACGACAAGTCGGTGGTGACGATTATTGGGCTGGAGCGAACTTCAGCAGAAGCTCATATAGCCAAGGCCTGCGAAGCCTTTGGCCTGAAGGCCACGAAAGACCCGGTGCCTGAGCAGAACCTGTATGAGCGTTCGGACAACTATAACTTTGCGGTAAAGGGAGTGCCGGCGATTGACTTTGCGCCGGGGGTAAAGGCTTTTGACGCGGAGTTAATGAAATACTATCACCAGCCTGCCGACGAAGTTGGTTCGCTGGACTTCGAATATCTCGTGCTCTTTTACCGGGCCTTTATCTATGCCAATCAACTGATTGCCAACGCTCCGCAGGCTCCGTTCTGGAAACCTGGTGACAAGTTTGAGCCGACGGGCAAGGCGTTGTATAAGAAATAAGTCTACAGGAACGAACGCAGGGAAGCCTCTTCCAGGTCAAGTTCGTATTCTATTTTTCTCAGGACCTCGTCGGAAAATTGATTTTTCCGACGCATGGTTTTGATTTGCTGCCGCTCAAAGTTGATCAGCTGAAGTTGTAGTTTGTTGAATTCGCGAAACACATCTTCTGAATGCCTGGTAAGGTCGGCCGTGAGCATGCGCCGGTTGACGTGGTCGGTGCGTTTCTCGTATTTGGTTTTCAGGTGATGCAAGGCGTCACGGGTGGCATCTTCCTGGGCGTAGTTGGATTCAATGAATTCAATGGCCTGGTAGCTGAGGT
>DNZD01000342.1 GCA_003504855.1 Cytophagales bacterium | reverse complement strand
TATCCACTGGGTGAGCGCACCGCACGCAGTTGAAACTGAAGTGCGTTTGTACGACCGGTTGTTTCAGGTGGAGGACCTGAACCAGGCGGAAGAAGATTTTCGTACCCTGCTCAATCCTGGTTCACTGAAAGTGCTATCCAAAGTGTATGCCGAGCCAGCCATGAAAGAGGCCAGGCCGGAAGACCGTTTTCAGTTTATGCGTATCGGTTACTTCTGTCTTGACCCGGACTCCACATCGGGTAAGTTGGTCTTCAACCGTACGGTCACCCTGCGCGACATGTGGGCCAAGGAAACGAAAAAAGGTTAATCAGCGCTGGTGTTCTTCACCAGCGCGTTTAATCATTAAGCAGTCACTACCCCCTAATCCTTAATGAAACTTGCTCCTTTGTTTCGGTAATTTCCTATCTGTTCCCGCATGGCCTTGAAGGTCTCATACGGTCCCTGTGCTGAAACCAGATTGGCCAGCCAGGGTGGAACAGCTCCCCCGATATCTACTTCCAGGGTATAGACTACATCCAGCTTTGACTTGCCGACAGGTTTAATAATCCAGTGTGCCTTTGAATAGGGGATGCGAACAATATTTTCCTTGGCCGGGAGGTAGTTGGGCAGACTGATAGCGTCAATGGTCATCACCTTCGTGGCTGGATCCTGATTAGTCTTGAGTTGGATGATAAAGTCGCGGTTGCTGGTGAGCATCGGCGCGGCTACTTCGGAGTAGAAGATCACCTCCCGTTCGCTGACCTTTTTCAAGGTTCGCGCAATGATTGTTTTGTATTCCCAGGTTACGTGACCTTCCACATCGAGAATCATGGCAGCCAGTTGTGAAAGTTTGCTGTTCACCTGAAAGGCAGCCTCTATCGATTTGAATCTCGAATCGCCGACTTTACACTGGCGTATTCTGACGCTGTCCTTGTTGATTTTGACCACACAATCGCTTTGTGCCTGACCGGAAAAGGTGAGGAGCAAGCATGCGATCAACATGAGGTTTTGGATCATGGTGCAGCAATCGTAAATGAATAGCCGGACAAGACTGCGCCAAAGTCATCAGACAAATATCGCGAAGTGATCGTCACCTTGGATCCATGTCGTTCAAGGATGAGATAGTGAAACATCGGTTTATATCCTGCGGCCAAGTCTTCCTGCTGACCATTTCCGGTGCGAAGCGGTTGATGCAATCCACCGCCGCCGCCAATGGTGAGAAAATTCTTTCCGTTCACCTTAAAGTGCTCAAAGGCATGTGCATGCCCCGTGATGAAAAGCGCGCCTTTGGCGGATTGACTAAAGGCCGAGACGAATTTTTCCTGAACCTGGGTGTTCGGCTTTACAATGGTGCTGTTGGTGTAAGGTGCGTGGTGGCACGTTACGATCGTGGCCTTGATCGCAGGGTCTTTATCCAATTGGGTCAATGTCTTAACCAACCACACTTCTTCCTGGGCCACGGCATCATTTCCCATTTTGCTGAAGTTGGAGTTAAGCAGCACAGTGGCAACAGAATCAACCACCACGAAGTAACCAGTTCGGACGTGGTTGGGGAAGCGTTGCTGGAACAAGCGTTCACCTTTGGCCCCATTCCCCATGACATCATGGTTGCCGAGGATGGCACTGACGGATATGCCGGAGATCCGGCATTGTGTGAGGTACTCGTCCATGGCCAGCCATTTTTTCTTTTGGTACCCAAGCGATACCACATCCCCGAGAATAAACAATTGGGTGGGCATTGTGGTAAGGATATCCTCAAATAGCTTTCCGGTGGCCACCTGGTTGTTGTGTGGCTTCAACCAGATTTTCTCCACGGTCATGGGTGCCTGTGTGTCGCTGATAAAGGCGATGACTTTCTGTTGTGCCTGGGTCGTGAGAGAACCCACACCCAGGGCAATAAGAAAAAGGTACTTTTTCATGGTACTACCCAATCCATTTTTTCCACCAATGTTGGAACACCACCAGGGCCCAGATGCGGGCATGAATATCTCCGGGGCTCAGGGAAAAGAGATTTCTCTTAAGCTTCTTGATTTCGCTGTAGTTAAAGATGCCCTGCTCGCGAATAAATGTTTCGGACAGCAGGTTGTTGTTGATCTCCGACTTCATTTCGGTGCGAAGCCATTGGAGCAGAGGTACCTCAAAGCCCTTCTTGGGACGATTGTACAGTTCTGGAGGCAGATCGTCGCGGAAGGCATCCTGCAGGATCTTCTTGCGCATACCTCCGTCAATTTTGTAGGAAGCGGGTAGGCAGAAAAGGAAATTAACGACCTCATAATCGAGGAAGGGAACGCGTACCTCCAGGCTGTTGGCCATGCTCATCAGATCTACCTTAGTCAGCATATCGTTGGTCAACACCAAATGCATATCCGTTAGCAACACATCATTCATCCCACCGCCTTTCATCAGGGGAGAAAGGCACTCCTGTTTTCTGCCGGCGAATTCATGTGCCAGACTTTGGCGATCAGGGTTTAGTAAGCGCAAGGCCTGCGCTTCGCTGGCAAAAGAAGCCCATTGCCAATAACGTTGAGCGAGGGGAAGGCGGGCACCAGCCGCATACCGGTTCAATTGCCGGATGGTGTTGGCCAGGGGTGCATGTCGCGATTGGGGAAGGATGCGCCACGCCGGGGACAAGGTGGTTGCGAGATGTTCTTTCCATCCTGGATGAAAGCTGCGGTAAAAAGCCGCATGCTTATTGTATCCACCCAGGAGTTCATCAGCACCGTCGCCGGAGAGCGCCACCGTAGCATGTTTACGGGTTTGTTTGCTCAGGATATACACGGCGATAGCCGAGGAGTCAGCGAAAGGCTCATCGGTATAATCCAACACATCATGAACGTGTTCGTACAGGTCGCGGTTAGTGAGGCTGAATACAGTATGTTCCGTGTTGATTTTTTTGGCGACGAGCCTGGCATAGCTGGTCTCATCGAAATACGGCTCATCCTGATAGCCAATTGAAAATGTGTGCAATCCGGATTGATGCCGGCTGGCAATAGCTGCAATGACGGAAGAGTCGGTTCCGCCACTCAGAAAGCAACCCAGTGGCACATCGGCGACGAGCCTGCGTTGAACGGATGCCTCGAGCAGTGATCTAAATCTGACTTGTGCCTCGGGATAGGAAAGCGAAGGAGGTGAATCTTCAACGCTTGGGTGTGGAATGCTGTAATACCTTCCGGTTTCTATCGACTGATTTTTGATTTTCAACCAATGCCCAGGCATCAATTTCTTTACGCCGGGAAAAATGGTGTGTGGTGCCGGGATGTAGTTCAGCTGCAAATAGGCCAGCAGGGAATTGTAGTCAATGTCTTTCACGATCCCATAGGCAAGCAGTGACTTCATCTCAGACGAAAACAGGAATTTGTCCTGATCGAAGAGGTAGAGCAAGGGTTTGATCCCAAAGCGGTCACGGGCCAGAAAGAGACTCTGCTCCTGGGTGTCGTAAATACAGAATGAGAAAAAACCATTCAGTTGATTGAGGCAAGCGGTACCATAGCGGATATAGCTTTGGAGCAGCACCTCAGTATCGGATTCGGTGTGAAAGGTTAGGCCCTCAGCCCGAAGTTGCTGACGAAGGTCGCGGAAGTTGAAGATCTCGCCATTGAAGACGATGCACCATCGGCGGGAGTTGTCCCACATGGGCTGGTGCGCCACCGCCCTTGTGTCGATGATGGACAATCGCCGGTGACCAAGGCACACCCATTCCTCAACGTGAATGTCCTGAAAGTCAGGACCGCGGGAGGAGAGTGCCTTGGTAGCGGCTGCTACATTGATTTTGGAGAATTTGCCAACGAGGTTAAACGCGAATACGCCGGTGATGCCACACATGGTCGCGACTTAACCTTACGGGTTATAGGGGTTTTACCATGATGTTACGGAACCATACTTCGCTGCCGTGGTCTTGCAAGTCGATGTAGCCTGAGGCGGATTGTCCGTAGCCTGGATATTCTTTCCATTTGCTGGCAGCCACTTTGGCTTTCCAGTCGTCGGAGGCAAACTCATATTCTACCACCTTCGCGCCATTGAGCCAATGTTCAACGTGGTTGCCGTTGATGACGAGTTTTCCGGTATTCCATTCACCGGCCGGATTTAGTTTTTTGTTCTCAGCCACATGCACATCGTAGTTGGCTGCAGTCTTGTTTACATCTTTCAATTCACCGGGATAGCCGATGTCATCAATAATCTGATATTCCGGACCGCTGGCATAAGGAACCTCAAATTCTTCTGTCACGCGATAGATCAGTCCGCTGTTTCCTTCCGGAGCAATCTTGAAGTCGAATGACAGTTCGAAGTTGCCATACATTTCGGTGGTCATGATATCTGCACGCTGGGTGGCGGTGGTGTCATTGCTCGACTTGCAGTGCAGGGTACCATCCAGTACTTCCCAGGTATTGTTTTCCTTATTCTTGAAGGAACGCCAACCATTCATCGTTTGCCCGTCGAAGAGCAATTTCCAACCTGCTGCCTTTTGTTCTTCAGTCAGTTGGTTGGGGGTGGTGGATGCGTTTTCACTTTTTGGTGTTGAACATGCGGCTGCGCCGAGGATCAGCAGAAAGAGCAGTTTTTTCATGGTTTTCGGATTGGGAAGTAAATATAACAAATGGAATGAGCCCACGGGCCACCAAGTGGTGAGTGGCCAACAATCCTTTGCGAGTGGCTACATGCCTAGAATATTTTCCCTGGATTCAGTATGCCGTTGGGATCAAATACCTGCTTGATACCCCGCATGAGATTCAGGTTAACTTCACTCATGGCAATCGGCATGTATGGACGCTTGGCAATTCCAATACCATGTTCACCAGAAAGGGTTCCGCCCAGGCTTACGGTAAGTTTGAATATTTCGCCGATACCTTCGGGAATCCTGGTTTCCCAATCATGCTCGGAGATGCTCTCCTTGAGGATGTTTACGTGCAGGTTGCCATCACCCAGGTGACCGAAGCAAACTGTGTTGAATCCATAAGCTTTTCCGATAGTCTTGATGCCGGCAATAAGCTTAGGCAGGTTGGCCCGTGGCACCACCACATCATCAGACTTGGTTAGCGTGTACCAGTTTACGGCGGGAGAAATGTT
>DNZD01000024.1 GCA_003504855.1 Cytophagales bacterium | reverse complement strand
CCATCTGCACCAGCGGGCTGGAAGCCATCTGGTTCCAGAAATCCTTGGGTAAAAAGATCTTTCCAATGGCAATTGATTCATCTTCAATCCAGACACGCCTGTTGGGATTGAGGGTCATGATCTCCTCGAACAATTCATTTTGAAATTGTTCGGTGGATGGCTGTGGCAATTGCAACAGACCACCAAAAGCCGATCCTTTGTGATGGGCCAGGTGTTCCAGGTCAAGAATCTGTTCGCCTGCTGTTCGCAAGGCACGGAGTATTTCACTTTTGCCGCTTCCGGTGCAACCGGTAAGCAACATGATATTAAGTGGTTTCGTGTATGATTCCAGGGCAGCTGTCCGGTACGTTTTATAGCCACCAGTCAATGTTTGGGTTCTTATGCCTGCCATGCCGACAAACTGACTAAAGTTCCGCGAACGCATCCCTCCGCGCCAGCAATGCACCATCATCTCCCTTCCCCGGGCTTCGCGCACAGCAGCGTCAATGATTCCTTCGAGCCTTGGACCCACCAAACGAAATCCGGTCCGGATCGCCTCCTGCTGTCCTTTTTGTTTATAGTCTGTCCCTACCTGTACCCGTTCTTCATCATTGAGCAGGGGGATATTTACTACGTTACGGATATGCCCCTGCAAATATTCTCCAGGTGACCGGACATCCACTGCGCAAAGGTCCCTGCGCAGGCGCAAAAAATCTTCAAGGCTGATGTCCATGCCGCAAAACTCGGCAATATTCCGCTGGCACGAAAACGAACCTGTTAGTCGCTGAAGTTCACACCAATGGTTGATGCGATACCCAAACGGAACCCAGTGTCGCTGTAGTTACCATTGCGGAATGATACTGCGCCCTCGAGGCGGAAGATGCGCAGGATTCCGTCAAGGCCATAGCCCAATTCAGTATACCCTTGTGAACTTCCGGTGCCGAGGTAATTGACAAAAACATTTTCTGTGATCCCGGCCATGCGGACGTATGGGATTCTGGTGACCAGGAATTTTCTCCAATGGTAATGTGCACTGGCGGCGACATAATTTCCTTGCGTACTATTGGTGTAGTAGTCGAGTAACCGGAAACTGCCGACGGGGTCAGTGGTAACAAACGGTGTGCGGTTACCGAGAAAGTGTTTGAAGTCCATGAAATACATCCGGTGGGTTTGGAAGAATGTGCCCGCATTGATTTTCAGGTCAAGCGTGCCGCGAATACCAAACTTGATTTGTTGCCGCAGGCCCAATTCCAGCTGTTGAAAATCCACATCGCTGTTCAGGGCACCAAGGCCCTGGCGATATTCGGCACTGAAGAGGGGGGAGGAATTTTCCACCCTGAATTTTCTTCCATTCCTGATGCGGTACTTCTGCCACGGCCGAGCTTCAATACCGACCACCCCGATAAATGCATTGTGGTCTGCAAAACCAGTAGCTGGTAACTCACTGTTAACAGGTGCATTAGGTGTGTAGGTTTTTTCTTTGTTATTGAACCAGGTGTAATTCGTTGTGTTGAACAATTCACTTCGATGTGCCCAGGTCAATTGTGTGTACACGGTGTATGATGTGTTGATTTGCTCGCGCCATTTCAGGTCAACGTAGTTACGCTCATACAATTTCATGAGGTTGTCTTCCAGGAAGAGGGTGGTCAGGGTGTTGACCAAAGGATGAATAGGTTCGGCTCCATTGTATTGCTGCACATATCTACCTCCTTCGAGTGTGATGCGGCGCTTGCTGCTGCGGTAGTCTGCCCGCAAAATGCCGGAAAGTATCTTCCGTGAAAATGCGTAACGGCCAACAGGGCTGATTTCCAAACGGTGTACTTTGGGACGATCATCCGGACGCAGAGAGTCGCGCTTCACCCAGCGCTTGTAGTAGCTCATTCTATATATGAGGTTCCAGCCTTCTACGGTGTTAAAGCCACCCCATGGTGTATGAATTTGAAAATCAGATGTCTTCCCCAGGCTATAGCGATCACCCGTAAGCAAGTCCCAGGGTTGGAATCCTTTGCTCTTCGAGGGTTTTAATGAGTCCCCTTCCTCCCGCTTGCGCTGCACGACCTTCATGCTGTCAGCGACTTTATAACCCCTGGTCTCTTCCGGGGTTAGTTCAACGGGTCGAATCTCCGCCCAAAAGGTCGAGTCTTTCTTGTACGCCAGGGAATCCACTTTGAATACCGTTTCCTCCATCACCTCCGGCTCCTTCTGTTGTTGCTGTTCTGCCTTCTCATAGGCCTTTACCATCTGGTTCAATTCCTTGCGGGTTACCTCCTTACCTTCCTGCAGGCGTTGCTGAAGCTCTTGCTGCTTCTGGCTGTATTTCTTCTCCACTTGCTTAGCCTGTTCCTTTTCCACTTTCTCATCAATCACCGTCATGTCCTGAGGCAGCGCCGGATTAAGGGTGATTTTGTAGTTTTTTACCGTTGCGAGATAGTCGCCAACAAATTCAAACCCAAAAACCTTTCCTCCCACGTTAAACTGTTGCGTTACCGGCAGCCAGGCTTTGTCTTCTATAGGGTTATAGATTTGTTTTACTTTAAATGATATGCCCATTTTGGTGGCATTGAGTTCCGCGCTGTGGATGCTCCACCAATCCTCCACGATATAAATGGTGCCATCAAATACATTATCTCCTTTGGACCGTGGGGTGACTTTGATTTTACTTACTGTATAGGTGCGATCCCGGAAGGTGCCCAGGTATTCAAACCGGTAGTAAGAAAAAGACTTTGGAGACAGCGGCGAAATGGTTTCCGCTATTTCAGGTTCATACAGGCTCCCAAACACATAAGCATTCGGAGAAGTATTGCGGCTATTTCCGTTGCCATTGGTATATACGGCGATTACTTTTTCTTCAAACTTATTCGGGCGGGTGTATTTTATTTCACTTACCGACTCCGAGATGAACACACGGTCCTTGGTTATTCCTTCTTTTTCCAGCGCTTTCTTGGCCAGCCAGGGATAATCTTTTAATTGACCTTTGCCCTTGATGTAAACTTTCGCGGTGTACGCATCGATTTGTTGGGTATGGTATTTGGCCTTTGCAATGGCCTTCCGCATGATGGTATAGGCGGGGTCTTCTTTTCCGGCTTTGATGGTAACTGCCTGCAGTTGCACTACCTGCGTCTTGAGGGTAATGGGAACGTCCTGAAAAGTATCGCCAATTTCGAGGGCGCGGGTTTGGGTTTCATACCCCAGGTAATGAAAAACAAAATCGTAATGCCCGGGCGGCAGGCTAATTTCATAACGACCCTGGGTGTCACTGACTGCGCCGGATCCTGTTTGTTTTACATAAATGGTTGCGAAAGGCAAGGGGACACCGTCATCCCCCTGGATAAGTCCACGAACGCCACCCCCGATTGCCGGAAATGTCAGACAGACCCACAATAGAAACAAGCCGTATTTCATGTACCTCACAGACGAAATTCCTGCTTCCCGGGTTGCTTTCACCAAAAGTTTATTGTTGATAAAATCCCTTATTCCGGATCATCTCTTCAACGGGTTCAGGCACCAGGTAGCGGATTGATTTCTTTTCCCGGATGCACTGACGGATAAAGGTAGCTGAGATATCCAGTTGGGGTGCCTCCACCATCCGGACATTGGGATGACGGTGAAGTTCGGTTTTTGTTACACCTGGTCTTGGGTAAATATATAGTCCATATTGATCAAGCAGGGTCTGGTGATTTTTCCAGCGGGTGAAATTTTCCAGGTTATCCTCTCCCAAAATCACCGTATAGCGGTGAGTGGGATTTCTTTCGCTGAGCACCACCAGGGTATCGATGGTATAGCTGGGCCGAGGCAGGTGAAATTCCACATCGGATACCTCCAATTTATAATTGTCTGCAATAGCAGCCTTGACCATGTCGTAGCGATCAAACTCATGCAGCAGCCCTCTGGCCGGCTTGAATGGATTTTGGGGCGATACCACAAAGCACACCTTGGTGAGATCGGTGCTGGTGGCCATCAGGTTGGCAATGATCAGGTGCCCGGTGTGAATGGGGTTAAAAGATCCAAAGAACAGGCCGATGCGTTGTCCGGGTGATTGGGATGGAGACGCCGTTGCCAAGGTGTCAGGGTCAACGTTTGGTAAATTCTTCGTACAGCCGCTGGGCTTCCTGCAGTGACTTTTCCAGGTCCTCATTGAGGAGTACGCAGTCAAACTTGTCTTGAAAAGACATTTCGAACTTAGCTTTGAACAATCGTGCCGAAAGGCTATCCGGTGTTTCCGTGCTTCGGTGCTTCAATCGTTTCTCCAGCACTTCGATAGACGGCACCTTAACAAAAACAGAAAGGGCTTTATCGCCGAAGTACTTCTTCAGGCTGATGCCACCCTTAACATCCACATCAAAGATTACATTTTTGCCTTCATCCCAGATTCGTTGAATCTCAGACTTCAGCGTACCGTAGAAATTTCCGGCGTAGACTTCTTCCCATTCAATAAACTCGTCAGCGTCAATACGCTTCTTAAATTCCTCCGGAGTAAGAAAGTAATAGTCTTTGCCTTGTACCTCCGTACGGCCGCGGCGATCGCGTGTAGAGGCTGAAATAGAAAACCCCAGGTCTGGATTGTTTTGAAGCAGGTGCTTAACGATGGTTGTCTTACCAGAGCCGGAGGGCGCTGAAAAAATGAGTGCTTTGCCTGCCATATTTATTTGGATCCCTGAATTTGCGTCTTGATTTTCTGCACGAGCTCATCCGGTGCTGCGCCACCGCAACAACGGGTACGCAATAATTCCTTGATCGCCATATCCAATTGATACCCTTTGAAGCATGGTCCGCAATGATCCATATGGGCTTTGAAATATGCCCGCTGTTCTTCGCTTGCCTGGCCATCCAGAATCACCTGAAGCATTTCCATGCATGTGGCTTTCTTGCCGGTCGCAGAAAGGAAGGGGTTGGGTAGGTTACTCATGACTTACATTAATTATAGCCCATGCTTTTGGCATATTCACTGAGTTTTTCTTTAAGTAATTGTCTGGCGCGATGAAGCCGGCTGCGAACCGTGCCAATGGGAATGTCCAGAATCTTCGCCATCTCTTCATACTTAAACCCCTCGAGGTCGCATAAAATAATCACCGTCCTGAAATCAACATCCAAGGCATTCAATGCATTGGATATCTCATCGCCAATCATATCCTTGAGCGCATCCACCCGCAAATCAGGTGTAATCACTCGATCCACTTCTTCCGAGTTGTAATACGACTCAACCTCCTGGTAATCTACTTTGTTTGGCTCCTTTACTTTCTTCCGGTACTCGTTGATGAAGCTGTTTTTCAAAATGCGAAACAACCACGCTTTAGCGTTAGTTCCTCTTTGGAATGATTCTATAAAGCGAAAAGCCTTGAAATAAGTGTCCTGTACGAGGTCTTTGGCATCATCCCGATCAAGAGCAAGCCGATAGGCAAAATTGTACATGGAATTAATGTGGGGCAGGAACTCGTGATTGAAGATTTCACCCTTCTCCTGCTCGCTATATGACTGTCGTTCGCCTTCTTCGATCTCCATGGAACATCAAAAGTAGCAAAACGCCACCGAATTCAGTGACAGGCCCAGGTCAGCGGGAAGCTGCGGTGCCCACAAGCCTGTAATTCATGTATTCTCCTATCCGGTACCCCGTGAGCGCCTCTAATTTGTTGAGCAGCAATTGGCGAAAGGATATCCTGCGCTGCTAAGGATGGCACTTAAAATGCCATGGCTGACGCGCTATTTTCTCAGACATTATAGCCGGGTCACTTCCCTTAAAGGCTCGAGTCGTTTCGACTGTATTGTAGTCAAACTCTGTCATTCCGTTAATCATCCGATTCCTGGCAGCATCATCCAGATAGAAATACTAAGGGGCCTGGTGATAAACGGGACATCAATGTTCCAGACCCTGATCTGCTACAGCATTTTATAATTTTTGTATTCACCTATTCTCCTGCCCATCAGAAAACTAAGTATCCGCTTGGCACGCTCACGTGCAGAAAGCTTATTCTTCGACAAGTCATGATCAAATTGCCAATTCATTTTTTTTATCCGTTCGACCATTACGCCAGGGTGAGTACCTGTAAAACGCTCCAATGAATCGATTTGGCTGTAGTCAAACGCTTCTGCTTTGGCTACATGTTCTTGTATCCACTGGTCGCTGTGGTACAATCGATTCATATCATGTTGTTTGCGCTGCATGGCCCTCGGATCACGCACCCAGCCGTAGTGATTAACCCACGCATCGATCAGCTTCACCTTCAGTTTGTCGTTTGGCTTCTTTCTAAATCCCTGCGCATCCCGGTAGGAGAAAATGTCCTTGTTATTGCGGATGACCCTGATTTCCCGACGGTACCAATTCCAGGAACTTCCCACATAATCATAAGATCCATAGAAATGCCGGTACTGAAACAACAACCCTTCTACATGCCTATTGCTCAAGTGGAGTTGCATGGCCTGGATTATGGCTGGATGGTCTTGCTCATGTATCACTTCATCAGCCTGAATGTAGACGCACCAATCGCAATCGCCGGGAATCAGGGCAAAGGCTTTATCCGTTTCCAATGCCAGCGTCCGACCACCTTCGCGTTGTGAGTCATCCCAGATGGATTCAGCAATGCGGATTTTATCAGAGCCAATGGATCGCACAAGGCCCAGGGTATCGTCCTCTGACTTGCCTACCAAAACATACACCTCATCACACAGGGGAAGAATAGACTTAATAGCCTCCACCACCGGATAGTCCAGCTTGATGGCATTTCTTACAATGGTAAATCCACAAACCTTCATATGTTATTTGGGGCGTACCACCGTTGCAAACTGCAGGTAGCGGATATCTGAAAAACGACCCAGCATTAACCAATTGAATAATACCGGACGGATGGATTTGGAGGGATTAATTCCTTGATGAAGCAGCACCTCATACCCCAGTCGTTCATACATGGCGGGGATACTCTTGATGGTAAAAAACCGATAGTGGGTCTTGTCCATAATGCCATTGTCGGTGTACTCCCAATTCTTATGGAACACGAAATCAAAGAAAGTCCTGAAGAACCGGATATTCGGCAAGGAACTGATCAGCTGACCATTTGCCGTAAGCTTTGATTTTAATTGAAGCAGCACGCTATAGGGATCAGTCAGGTGCTCCAGTACATCGTTGCAAACTATGGCATCAAAATACCGGGGAGGTAGTTCACTCAGGAAGGCTGCTACATCTCCCGCAAATACGCGGTCCAGTTTCGTTCGGGCCACCTGTGCATGAGCGGCATCGTATTCGATACCCCACACCTCTGCGCCGGACTTCTCTTTGAAGTAGACGCCAAAGTTTCCCTCACCACAACCAATCTCAAGAATCCGTTTCGCGTCCTCAGGGACGTATTGAACCATCTCAGGTCTGTCACCGGAAAAATACGTTTCAGGCTTAGCCAACAAATCCAATTTCATGGGGCTCAATTTACAATTCTTTCAGGCCTTGTGCACAGATCGATACCGGAGGCTTTCCTTTTCAGGTGCGCCACGCAGGATGAACCATGCCAGCCGACCGTAGTCAAGGTTGCTGAATACTTTCCTGCCGATCTTGATAACATAAAATAACTGAATGAACAGGCGATGAAAAGGTCCATAGTTCTTCCCGAAATAGTACAAAAAGGAAATATAAAACTCTTTCAGGAAGGGCAAATTGATGGATCCTTCTTGCTGGGTGCTGCGGCTTACAAAGTGCTGGTATTTTGCCGCGGGCACCAGGTAAGTGCTGAATCCTTCACGGCGAAGGCGCAAGGCAATGTCCTCTTCCTCACAATAGAGAAAGTACCGCGTAT